>CP058667.1:2377500-2517683 GCA_020544305.1 Staphylococcus taiwanensis | reverse complement strand
ATATAAACTCCATCTTTCTGTAAATTTAAGACTTATACACAGATTTTAAGAGCAGTGGATAAAAATAATCACAGCATGTTAATAATTATCCACAAGTTAATAACAGTCAGTGGATAACTTTATATATGCTATGATTTATTCACACTAGTTATGCATATAAAATCAATAATAAAATACTGTAAAAATAATGAGTTAGACGACTTATCCACACAATTATACTTTTTAACTTAGATGTCTGTCAAATGGCTGTGAATATGTTGTTAAATATGGTATAAAATTGTGAATAGTACTCTAATTATCCACAAATTTTCAGATAACGCTTGTGAATAAGTGGATAATTTTAAAATATAACCTTATTACTATGAAAATGTACTATAACAGCTCTGGGAAATAATTTATAAAGATGTATTAGAAATGAATAATTAAAGCATTAAACAGAGATGCTAAAATGTATAAATATTAAATTTAGAAATATGAGTCGATTTATAAAAAAATAATGACCTTACTTTTAAATGCTGCTTGCTTTATAAAAGGTAATTTGTTATATTGTAGTAGTTGCTTGAATTATGACTAGATAAAATTTAACTAAATCAAGAATTCTGATATCAGAAATATAATTTATCTATTAAAATAATCAGGATCACTACAAGAGCGAGTGAGCTGGATAAATATGTAGATGGAGGTGTTTTGCATGGTAAAACGTACTTATCAACCAAATAAACGTAAACATAGTAAAGTTCATGGTTTCAGAAAACGCATGAGCACTAAAAATGGCCGTAAAGTTTTAGCACGTCGTCGTCGTAAAGGCCGTAAAGTTTTATCAGCATAAGATCACTGACTTCTCAGTGGTCTTTTTTTTCGTTTGAATGACTTAATTTCAAACTACGAAAGAAAAGTACATTAAAATATAATAGATAAATTAAATGCAGAGAATAATATAAGCGAGTGATGTGAACGTGGAGAAGGCATACCGTATTAAGAAGAATACCGACTTTCAAATGATATATAAGAAAGGAAAGTCAGTAGCAAATAGACAGTTTGTAGTTTATACGTATAATAGTAACAATGAACATTTTCGCTTAGGCATTAGTGTTTCTAAAAAGTTAGGTAATGCAGTAACAAGAAATAGAATAAAGCGTGCCATTAGAGAGAATTTTAAAGTTCATAAACAAGATATTATTGCACGTGATATTATAGTGATTGCAAGGCAACCAGCTAAAGATATGACAACACTTGAAATTCAAGGAAGTTTAGAACACGTACTAAAAATCGCGAAAGCATTTAATAAAAGAATAAAGTAGGGGAGGGGGATTAAGACTCCCCTCAGTGTGATGTTAGACAACCCGAAGGCTAACCGTTATCTATTTAAACAAGTTGTTAGCATTTTCTATAGAAACAAATTACAATGTTATAATGAAATTTTACTTGAATAAGGAGGCGAGGATAATCATGGATTTTGATACTATAACAAGTATTTCAACGCCTATGGGTGAAGGTGCGATTGGTATAGTCCGTTTATCTGGTCCACAAGCTGTTGAAATTGGAGATACATTATATAAAGGAAAGAAAAAATTAGCAGAAGTTGATTCTCATACAATCAATTATGGTCATATCATAGATCCAGAATCACAAGAAGTGGTTGAAGAGGTTATGATTTCTGTATTAAGAGCACCTAAAACATTTACACGTGAAGATATTATTGAAATCAATTGTCACGGTGGTATTCTAACAATTAATCGTATATTAGAACTGACAATGACATATGGTGCAAGAATGGCAGAGCCAGGGGAATATACAAAGCGTGCCTTTTTAAATGGACGTATTGATTTATCTCAAGCAGAAGCAGTAATGGACTTCATTCGTTCTAAAACGGATCGTGCTTCTAAAGTTGCTATGAATCAAATAGAAGGACGTTTGAGTGATTTGATTAAGCGCCAACGCCAATCCATATTAGAGATTCTTGCTCAAGTAGAAGTTAATATTGATTATCCAGAATATGATGACGTTGAAGATGCGACAACTGAATTTTTATTAGAGCAATCTAAAAAAATCAAAGAAGAAATTAACCTACTTTTAGAAACAGGTACACAAGGTAAAATAATGCGTGAAGGCTTGTCTACAGTTATTGTCGGTAAACCAAATGTTGGGAAATCTTCAATGTTAAACAACCTTATTCAAGATAATAAAGCCATTGTAACCGAAGTAGCTGGGACAACACGTGATGTTTTAGAAGAGTATGTTAACGTGCGTGGCGTACCGTTAAGACTTGTAGATACTGCAGGTATTCGAGATACGGAAGATATCGTTGAAAAGATTGGCGTCGAACGTTCACGAAAAGCGTTAAGCGAAGCGGATTTAATCTTATTTGTTCTTAATAATAATGAGCCGTTAACGCAAGAAGATCGTACATTATATGAAGTAATCAAAAACGAAGATGCCATTGTCATTGTAAATAAAACAGATTTAGAACAAAACTTAGATATTAATGAAGTAAAAGAGATGATTGGTGACACACCTCTCATTCAGACCTCAATGTTGAAACAAGAGGGTATTGACCAACTTGAATTACAAATTAGAGATTTATTCTTTGGTGGCGATGTACAAAACCAAGATATGACTTACGTTTCTAATTCAAGACATATTTCATTATTAAAACAAGCTAGAAATGCTATTCAAGATGCAATCGATGCAGCAGAATCTGGTATTCCTATGGATATGGTGCAAATTGACTTAACACGTACATGGGAATTACTTGGTGAAATTATTGGTGAATCTGCAAGTGATGAACTTATTGATCAATTGTTTAGCCAATTCTGCCTAGGTAAATAGAGATAACAAATTTTTAATAGATAAGACAGTCGGTAGTCTTATTGTGAACAAATAGAATAGGAAGTATATAAAGGAGGTATATTAAGTGGTTCAAGAATATGATGTCATTGTCATTGGTGCTGGACATGCGGGGATTGAAGCTGGTTTAGCATCTGCAAGACGTGGCGCTAAAACATTAATGTTAACGATTAATCTAGATAATATTGCATTTATGCCATGTAACCCATCAGTAGGGGGACCGGCGAAAGGAATTGTCGTACGTGAGATTGATGCATTAGGTGGCCAAATGGCCAAAGCAATTGATAAAACACATATCCAAATGCGTATGTTAAATACAGGTAAAGGTCCAGCTGTACGTGCATTACGTGCGCAAGCTGACAAAGTGTTATATCAACAAGAAATGAAACGTGTCATTGAAGATGAAGACAATTTAGATATCATGCAAGGTATGGTGGATGAATTAATTATAGAAGATAATGAAGTAAAAGGTGTTCGTACTAATATTGGTACAGAATATCGTGCGCAAGCGGTTGTTATTACAACAGGTACATTCTTACGTGGTGAAATTATCTTAGGTAACATGAAGTATTCAAGTGGTCCAAACCATCAACTTCCATCAATCACTTTAGCTGATAATTTAAGAGAATTAGGCTTTGAAGTTGTGCGCTTTAAAACGGGTACACCACCACGTGTAAATGCGAAAACAATCGATTATTCTAAGACAGAAATTCAACCAGGTGATGACGTAGGTCGTGCATTTAGTTTTGAGACAACTGAATATATCTTAGACCAATTACCTTGTTGGTTAACATATACAAATGATCGTACACATAAAGTGATAGATGACAATTTACATTTATCTGCCATGTACTCTGGCATGATTAAAGGTACAGGGCCTCGTTATTGTCCATCAATCGAAGATAAATTTGTGCGATTCAATGATAAACCTAGACATCAACTTTTCCTAGAGCCTGAAGGTCGTAATACGAATGAAGTATACGTTCAAGGACTTTCAACCAGCTTGCCAGAACACGTACAACGTCAAATGTTAGAAACGATTCCTGGTCTTGAAAAGGCAGATATGATGCGTGCGGGTTATGCTATTGAATATGATGCCATTGTGCCAACGCAATTATGGCCAACATTAGAAACTAAAATGATTAAAAACTTATATACGGCTGGCCAAATTAATGGTACTTCAGGATATGAAGAAGCGGCTGGACAAGGTATTATGGCTGGTATCAATGCTGCTGGTAAAGTGCTTGGTACTGGAGAAAAAATCTTAAGTCGTTCAGACGCATACATTGGTGTGTTAATTGATGACTTAGTCACAAAAGGAACAAATGAACCTTATCGTTTATTAACATCTCGTGCGGAATACAGATTATTATTACGTCATGATAATGCTGACTTACGTTTAACAGATGTAGGTTATGAATTAGGTATGATTTCAGAAGAACGTTACGCACGTTTCAATGAAAAGCGTCAACAAATTCAAGATGAAATTCAACGTTTAACAAATATTCGTATTAAACCAAATGAACATACACAATCCGTTATTGAAGCAAACGGTGGTTCACGTCTTAAAGATGGCATTCTAGCAATTGATTTATTACGTCGTCCTGAAATGACATACAATACAATCTTAGAAATTCTAGAAGAAAGTCATCAATTACCTGAAGCGGTTGAAGAACAAGTTGAAATTCAAACGAAATACGAAGGCTATATCAATAAATCATTACAACAAGTTGAAAAAGTTAAACGTATGGAAGAGAAAAAAATTCCTGAAGACTTGGATTATAGTAAAGTCGATAGCTTAGCAACTGAAGCACGTGAAAAATTAGCAGAAGTGAAACCATTGAACATCGCACAAGCGTCACGTATTTCAGGTGTAAATCCAGCAGATATTTCAATCTTACTTGTTTATTTAGAACAAGGTAAATTGCAGAGGGTGAAAAATTAATGAGTGGCGTAGAATGGCTAGCTAAAGAATTAAGTGAACATGGAATTGAATTATCAGATAAACAAAAAGAACAATTTCAAATGTATTATCAATTACTTGTCGAGTGGAATGAAAAAATGAATCTTACAAGTATTACAGATGAACATGAGGTTTATTTGAAACATTTCTATGATTCAATCACACCAAGCTTCTATTATGATTTCAACCAGCCATTAGCCATCTGTGATGTTGGTGCAGGTGCTGGTTTCCCAAGTATTCCGTTGAAAATTATATATCCTGAATTAAAAGTAACGATTGTAGATTCTTTAAATAAACGTATTCAATTTTTAAATCACTTAGCTGCTGAATTAGGTTTAACTCAAGTAAGCTTTGTACACGATCGTGCAGAAACTTTCGGTAAAGGTGTAAACAGAGAGACATATGACGTAGTTACAGCACGTGCAGTAGCTAGACTTACAGTGTTAAGTGAATTGTGCCTTCCTTTAGTTAAAAAAGGTGGTCAATTCATCGCATTGAAGTCTTCTAAAGGAGAAGAAGAATTAGAAGAAGCGCAATTTGGGATTAGTATATTAGGTGGCGTCTTTAGTGATTCTTATATATTCGATTTACCTGAAGATGCTGGAGAAAGACAAATGATTATCATAGATAAACGTCGTCAAACATCTAAAAAATATCCTAGAAAACCAGGTACACCGAACAAATCTCCTTTATTAGAAAATTAATAGCACTTACATGTTAAAATTAATGCTAAGAGGAGTGAATGGATAATGAAAAAACCTTTTTCAAAATTATTTGGATTGAAAAATAAAGATGACATCGTTGGATACATTGAAGAAGATCGCAATTCTAGCGTCGAATCCATTCAAATAGAGCGTATTGTACCTAACCGTTATCAACCAAGACAGGTGTTTGACTCAAGTAAGATTACTGAACTTGCTGAATCTATTGATGAGCATGGCTTGTTACAACCCATCGTTGTAAGACCGATTGAAGAGAATATGTACGAAATTATTGCCGGTGAACGACGTTTCAGAGCGTTGCAGTCATTGCATAAATCGCAAGCTGACGTCATTATTCGCCATATGAATGATGAAGAAACAGCTGTCGTAGCCTTAATTGAGAATATTCAACGTGAAAATTTATCTGCAGTTGAAGAAGCGGAAGCTTATAAAAAGCTTCTCGAAATTGGTGGCACAACACAAAGTGAATTGGCTAAAAGTTTAGGTAAGAGTCAGAGCTTTATTGCGAACAAGTTGCGCTTACTTAAATTAGCACCTAAAGTGATTAGTCGTTTAAGAGAAGGCAAGATTACTGAGCGTCATGCACGAGCGGTCTTATCCCTTGAAAATGATGACCAAGAAAAGTTAATTGAACAAGTCATCAGTCAAAAATTAAATGTTAAACAAACAGAAGCACGTGTTAAACAAAAAATGGGACCTGAGAAAGTAAAAGCGCAATCTTTCCAATTCTCCAAAGATTTAACACAAGCACGTGATGAGGTTGGGAAAAGCATTCAAGCGATTGAACAATCTGGTATTCATGTAGAGCATCGTGATAAAGATCATGAAGATTATTATGAAATTAAGATAAAAATTTATAAGAAATAGTATTAAATCTCCTTTTAGAAAGTGACTAAAGGGAGATTTTTTTAGTGATGATAAACAATAATTTGAAAATTAATTCTATTTAGCGCGCCGTTTACATTAGGGAGAAATAGTTTTACAATATTATTAAACGATACGTTTCGTTTAATAATTCATGAAGAAGGTTTTGTAAGTGTTTGGAATATCAATTTCTAGTGCGATACTCCATTTTATGATTGGAGGTCTTGCTGTAGCCATTGCCTCGATTATGGCTGAAAAAGTAGGCGGTAAAATGGGTGGTATCATTGCAACAATGCCGGCAGTCTACCTTGCTGCTATTATTGCATTAGCAATAGACCATCATGGCGATAAACTTGTTCAAATGTCCATTCATCTTAGTGCTGGTGCGGTAATAGGCATTATTTCATGTATCATTACTGTTTTCTTAACATCTATCTATATTAGTAAACGAGATTATAAAAAAGGCACCGCATTTGCATTTGTATGTTGGGTTGTCATTTCGCTTGCTATTTTTGCAGTAAGACATATTTCATAATATTTGGAGGCATTTTCAATGAAATTGGCAATAATTAAATTTCTAGTAGGTGGATTAGCAGTGACGCTGAGTTATATTATCTCAGTCATCTTACCATGGAAAGAATTAGGAGGCGTCTTTGCTACATTACCGGCAGTGTTCTTAGTATCTTTATTTATAACAGGTATGCAACATGGCGATGTTATTGCTAAACACGTAAGTAGAGGTGCAGTTTTTGGCATGACGGGCGTACTTATTAGTATATTAGCAACTTGGGGAATGCTATATTATACTAATCAATGGCTACTTAGTATTGTTATTGGATTTATTGCATGGTTTGTAAGTGCAGTAATTATTTTTGAAGCGGTTGAATTTATTTCGCATTTAAGAAGGGGAAAACATGGCTGGAAGACCAAAAGATCCGACAATCAATCATAAAATTTTTAATGAATTAGATCGAATGTTGGCTACGACACATTTTAGAGACATCACTATTGATCAAATTTCTGAAAACACAGGTGTGTCTAAAGCTACAATATATCGACGTTGGAAAGATAAATCTTCAATTATTGTAGATATGTTCGTTAGTAGAGCCCAAATTTTTGAAAATGAAAATAAAGATCTACACACGGGGTTGTATCAATTCTTATTTAAAATAATGGAAATTTATAAAACGAATTTAGGGCGTGCGGTTATTGAAATATTAATTAGTAATCAACAAGTTGAAGCACGTGAATTGTTTATGAAGGGTTATTTTAAAAATAACCGAAAATTATTAAAATCTATCATAGCACATCACATAAAAGAAGAGGATCAAGATTTATTTATAGATATGATTTTCTCACCAATTTATTTTAATATTTTAATTAAACCTGAAACTTTAGATGAAGCATATATTAAAAAAATGCTAGACGTTATCTTAAAATCTTTTAATCAATAATATCTTATAGCAAGAGGAACTGCGTTTTAATAAATAGCGTAGTTCCTTTTTTTAGACGTCAGGAAGTCTTGTAAATGTTGATATAGCAGTATGTAAAAGGATTTTGACAATGAAAAAGATGCGATTGTCAAAGAAATTTGGTAGTTTTTTATATACAGAGACGTTTCTATGGAGTTGAAGTGAGATACGACTATTAACGTCTATCTTGCTTCTATTCTAGGCAAGATTAATCTAAATGGTTAAGGAGTTATGGGTAATGGAAATCGGTCAACAAATTCGAAAATATAGAGAAAAAGAAAATTATTCCCAAGAGTACCTAGCTGAGAAATTATATGTTTCAAGACAAACGATTTCTAATTGGGAGAATGAAAGAAGCTATCCAGATATCCATAATTTATTAATGATGTGTAACTTATTTAATGTTTCATTAGATGATCTTGTCAAAGGAGATGTGAAACGTATGGGACATGAAGAAATTAAAAAAGACATGGATTTTTGGACGTGGATGATGCTCATTTGTATGTTATTAGCATGTGTTTTAATAGGACCACTTTTATTTTATTTGAGTTGGTGGGGCGTAGCGATTACCTATGTCATTTTTTCTGTAGGTTTATATAGTAGTACGCAAGTCGATAAAATTAAATACAAAAATGGCATGGATAATTACGATCGAATCGTAGCATTTATGAATGGTCAAGATCCTAATGAAGTTAAGACTACTAAAACACGCAATTTCATTACGAGTATCTTATCATTTATCTTTGTAGTAGGCGCATTTGTAATCATATGTTGGTTGAGTATATATGTATCATTTAAATTTTTACCATAATAAATTAGAGAGACCTAAGAAGCGCAATTGCTTCTTAGGTCTTTTAAATGTTATCAATTTGAATTCTGTTCATCTCGTCTTCTTCTACCCAATAATAATACACTACCTAGACTAGCAAACATTGTAGCTATTAATGATTTATTACTATTATCATCTTTGCTACCAGTTTTAGGCAGATGTTTCGGTTGATTTGGTTGTTCAGGTGTTGGTGGCACATGATGTGTCGGTGGTACACCTGGTTTTTCAGGTGGATTACCTGGCGGGTTAACTGGAGGTTTACCCGGTGTTTTAGGTGGATGATGTGGCGGTACGTAAGGCGGTTTGCTCGGCTTTGGTGGTACTGGTGGTATAACAGTATTGTTAAATTCAGTATCATGTAGTCCGGCTGATTTACCGCCTGAACTGATGTAAGTGACAGTTGCTTGTAAATCACCAGTTTCTGGATTTTCAGTAACGACCACTGTTGCTTTGATAGACATAGTATCATAAGCAATATTTGTGTCTGTTCTCACTTTTTCAGAGATTTGGTAAAGGTAAGTGCCCACTTTATTGAATTTAATTGGTAAGAAATTCACTTTACCATTTGCATCATTTGTTGCTAATTGTACTGCATGATCAAGGTTGTTTATATCAGTTAAGATGAATGTGTAATCGCCACCTTTAAGTTGACCACCTTCCAGTTTCTTAGTCACTTTGAATTCAAAGTTTACTGGTACTGGTTTTACTTTATTAACACGTTTTTCTGATGGTTTAGGAGGTGGAACCTCATTGCCACCTTTGGCTGGGTTAAAGAATTTAACAGATTGATTTGCTACGTTAGTAATGTCTTTGTTAGCTTTAGCACTGTCTTTAATAACACCGACAATATCTAATTTGTAGTAACGTCCAAATGGCATTTGCGCATTATCTAGCACATGGTCTTTGACTAAACTGTCTTTCGAAGTAGCTGTGATAACACCATTCTCATCTGTGATATCAAATAAGTTTGTAACGTCTTGTCCAGTAATACCGTCATAAGCATGAATACTTTGAACAGCTATGCTTGTTTCATCATAGTCATCAGTAATGCCTAATTTATTAATTTTATTCTCAGGTGTTAAGTGCGTTGTATCTAACCAAACTTGATATACAATTTTATCCCCACGATTAATTTAATTATAAAATATATAAAATAAAAAACAAAGTTAATATAAAATGGTCATAAATATAAAATAAGTAGCAAAAAGGAGTAGGACAGAATTCTATTGAATTCAGTCCTACTCCCAATCTACTTTGCAATTGACGATTAGTTGTCTTGTTTGTCTTCATAGCGTTTTAAAATGTAACCGCCACCAAGTAAGCCTACCGGCACACCAATAAATGGTGTCGCAATGCTACTTAAGATAAAGACCATTAGTACTAACATAAGACCATTAAACCAATTGACTTTTAAACTTAATAAATCCTCATAAGATTTGCGAATTAATTCTTTAATATTCATTTGAACAACGTCCTTTCATCTCAATAATTTAAATAGAATGTTTTACAATTCGATTTGCATGAATAAATGATATGGCTGCAAAGATAAGATAAACGAGTGAATAAACAATCATCACAATGATAATTGGTGTAGGAGAGAATTCTCCCATCAGCTTCATAAATACCATTGCAGCAAATAGTGCGTGTAATAAAGCGATAATTAAAGGTAAACCGAAGTTGAATAAAATCTTTAATGCTAAACCTTTGGTCATATCAGTGTGAGTGAAACCGATACGTCTTAATATGCGATAATTATTAATTTCATCTTCAGTTTCATCCATTTGTTTAATATAGATAATACACCCAGCTGCGATTAAGAAAGCTAATCCTAAGAATGAAGTAACAAACATTAGTATACCGTTACTTTCATCAAGCATTTTTACTGTATCGCCTTTAATATCAACATTTGGACTTACTTTTTTAGCTAGTTTTTCCGCTTTAGAGAGGTCTTTATGGTCTTTGATATTAAAACCGTAATGATGCAATTGTTGGTCCTTCATTTTCAATTTATTGTAATTGTCTGGACTCACTTTTAAGACGGGACCACCAACAGAAACATTCGATGGAATCACTTCATTTTCATTTTTTTGATTCACATTTAATGTTATTTTTTGCTGACCTTGAAGGGTCATATCATGATTCAGATGAACACTTACCATACCAGAAAGTGGTCCTTGTAAATTGGTTACTGTCGCATGATTACCTTTAATATCTTTATCAGCCATTACAACGGCACCAGCATTTTGCATTCCATTGCTTGTTTTACTTTTTAATACATCATTTTTAAGCAATTTAGTATTACTACCTTCAAATGTTTTAGTGTCATATTGAATATGATGCTGTTCTAATAATTTTTCGTATTTTTGAGCAGATTGTGGTTTAGCAAAGTTGACATCTTGAGGAGATGACACTTGAATCATATAATTCGTATTGGCTTTACTAATTGCACCGAAACATAGAATTGTTACCGTTACAGCTGAAATAATCGCAATAATGGTAAGTGACATCGCATTTTTCTTCATACGATGCATGATTGATGAAGTGAATACAACATCTGTAATTGATATGCGTCCATGTTTAGACTTTTTCAGTGATTTAAATATGATAGACACTGAACTTCTAAAGAATAGATATGCTCCTACAACAGTTAGAAATAGAATTAAGAACGGTGTGATTAAGACCATCGTTAATCCTTCGAACTTACCAAACATCTCAGTAGAAATGTAATATCCTAATATGATCATCACGATACCTAAGATGCCGGCAATAAGTTCAAGCGCAGTAATTTTGGCTTTAGTAGCTTCTGATTTTGTACTGTCTTTCATCATTGACAGGATGGTTCTTCTTTTTAGGAAAAGGAAGTTCTGAAACATAATCAAGATAAACGCTAGTACAAGCATCACAATCGTTTGAATCAATGCAGGTAATTCAAAGCCTATCGATACATCTACTTTCAAATGCATCATTTTCACTAAAATATTAAGTAGAATCTCAGAACCTACAATACCGATTAAAATACCTATGATGCCTGTGATAATAAAGAATGTAAACTGTTCAACAGCTAGCATTCTTAAAATATTTTGTCGTGTTAAACCAATGAGTTGAAATAGCGCAAATTCTCGTGTTCTACGTTTAACAAATAATTGGTTTGCATACATTAAGAAAATGATAATCGTCACAAATAGGAAGACTGCTCCCACTTTAGCACCTTCTTGGATGACTTTAGGAGAACCCCCATTATTGATACTATGTGTGTACTGCAAAGTAACAAAGCTAAAATACAAAATAATACTAAAAATAAGTGAAAATAAATACAGTGCATAATTTTTAAAATTACTTTTTAAATTTTTGAGTGTAATTTGATTAAATGTCATTTGCGACACCACCTAAGGCTGACTGTAATTGAATAATTTCATCATAAAAGTCACGTTTGGTTTTGTGTTCTTGGTTGATTTCTGAGTGAATATTACCATCTTTTAACATAATGACACGTTTTGCGAAACTTGCTGCGGATGGGTCGTGCGTTACCATAATAATCGTACTATTGAATCGCTTATTCATATCTTCAAGACGATTGAGTAAATCTTGCGCACTTTTCGAATCAAGTGCTCCTGTAGGTTCATCGGCAAAGATAATAGAAGGTTTATGAACGAATGCACGTGCAGCTGCAGTACGTTGTTGCTGACCACCTGATATTTCGCTTGGGTATTTATTACTTAAATCATAAATACCAAGTGCTTCCGTGACTTCTTTATAATTTTGTTCCATCTCATCTTTACTCACTTTCTGAACAGATAGTGGCAACATAATATTTTCTTTAACGGTTAAAGTAGGTAAAACACTATAATCTTGGAAGATAAATCCAAGTTCTTTCTTACGAAATTGTGCTAACTGCTTATCTTTGAGTTGATTGATTTCATTGCCACTTACTTCAACAGTGCCTCCAGAAATACTATCAATCGAACTAATAACATTGAGGAGGGTTGTCTTACCTGAACCTGAAGGTCCCATAATGGCGACGAATTCTCCTTTTTCCACTGAAAAGTTGATATCGTTTAAAGCTTTATATTTTTGTTTGCTTCCGTATACTTTTGATAAATGATTGACGTTTAAAATTGGCATGTCCATCGCACTCCTTGTTTGTTTTATAATTTTTCTTTAGCTTTAGTTGGAATTTCTGATTTTTTAACTTCTTCATATGATTGGATAATGTGAGACTTTTCGCTTACAACTAAGTAATGATCTTGTTTTAATTTTTTAGAAGCGGTATAGTCAATTTTTTTAGATTTACCATCTTTGGTGTAACCTGTTTGATTGTAATGATAGATATAGAAGTCTTTTTCTTTATCAATGACTTCCACTTTTGATGGCTTTTGAGTCTTGACGTAATATTCATATGTTGGAGCCAAAGGATTCAATTTGTTCCATGCATTGACTGAAGTGTTATTGGGATGCTTGTTAGAATAGGCATTTAATCCAAATAGTCCTCCGATAATAACAATTGCAATAATCACAACTGCAATGAATATGTTTCTTAAGGCTTTCAATATCATCACTCCTTGTTTCTATTACACTTATAATTGTAGGAGGATTGCATCAGTACTGCCTTTATCTAACCTTACAAAGTCGTCGTCATTTCTTACGAATATGAAAGGTTGAATTATTTTTTGAAAATATAAGTAAGAAGGCATACTTAAATGTAATAACTTGAATAGTAATCTTATGGAAGGTTTGATACGATGAAGCTACCAAAATGTTAGAGAGGAACGTTGATATATGAGAATCTCGTGGGTGTTATGGTTGATTGCGACTATATTTTGGTTACTCTGTTTTGTAGGATTTACAGGTGGTGCTATATTAGGAAACGTACAAACAATTGATGAAGTCATTGAATTAGTATTTGTATCGATAGGATTATTTGCAATGCCTATTATCTGTCAAACTGTTTGGTTAGTTATCAATTTAGTAATAGGCCATTACACAAAGCGTACGTAACCTTCTTAAGAAGATTGAATGTAATAACGTTACCGTATTTAAAGATGAGTGAAACGACATTGCAATAAATTTGTGATAAAGTAAATTATGTTTATAAAAGATGATAGGCGGGGTTAATTTGAAAAAAGAAATAATGGAATGGGTTGTCGCCATTGGTGTCGCCCTCTTAGTCGTAGGCATAGTATTAAAATTTATTGGAACTTCATATACAGTATCTGGATCTTCAATGTATCCAACATTCCAAGATAGAAATAAAGTAATTGTAAGTAAAATATCTAAAACATTAAATCATATCGATAACGGAGATGTCGTTGTCTTCCATGAAGATGCACAACGCGATTTTATTAAACGTGTGATTGGTACACCAGGTGATAAAATTGAGTATAAAGGTGACCAATTATATGTAAATGGCAAAAAAGTATCAGAACCTTATTTAGATTACAATAAGAAACACAAACAAGGTAAATACTTAACAGGTTCATTAAAAACTAGTCAATTTAATGGCGCAAATGGCAAAAATAAAATTCCTAAAGACAAATATTTAGTATTAGGTGACAACAGACAAAATAGTGTAGATAGCCGTTTTGCCGAAGTTGGACTAGTAGATAAAAAACAACTCGTTGGTAAAGTTGTATTAAGATATTGGCCATTTAATGAATGGAAAACTGGATTTAATCCAGGTACATTCTAAAACCATATCTCATTGAATATTAGGTAAAGTTAATAATAGTTTATAGTGTCGATAAAGTCTGAGGCTTTATCGGCAATTTTTTTGTATAAATACAACAATGCAATTTTAATTTTAAGAATTAATTATCGTAAAGTATATATTATAAATGGTAAATATATGTCCTTCTTGATAAAAAAATATAAATAATGTAGAAAACAATACAAATTAAATGATATACTTTTTGAAGATTATAAAATTAAATAAATTGGAGGTAATCATATGCAATGTCCAAATTGTGGAAATCCTATAGAATCTAACGATTCTTTTTGTGGAGAATGTGGTCATAAGATAGAAAGACGTTCTCAAACTATAAGTTCTGTGGAAAAAGATATTTCAAATGCTAAAGAAAATGGGCATCAGAACGATTCAAATACACCGGACTCAGATAAGAAAATCACTAACTCACCTCAAGAAAGTAATGAATCAAATACAATCTATTCACGACAACATAAACATCAAAGTAATGAGCACGCGGTTAATGATAATCATCTTGAAAACACACCAGAACAAACTTCACATCAGCAACAACCTCATAATAATATGTATCAACAGCATCCAAATCAATATCAACAACCTCAAAGTAATACTACGAATACATATCACAATCAGCAACAACAATATAACCAGTCTTATTCAGACCCACAACAATCACAACAAGCAGGTCAATTCAGCAACCATGCTAAAGAAGTAACTGAAGAAAGTAAAGGGTTCTTTAAAAGTGCTTTTGTAGCACCAGACCAAGTTCTTAAAAGTCATCAAGCATTTAGTTTTAAATTATTATTATCATTATTAATTATTGGATTGTTAGTAGTGGCAATTTTATTAGCACTAGCTATACCCTCATCAATTGCAATGTTTGAAACACCTAAGAGTACAATAATTTCTTCAGTCATTATTGGCATTATTGTATTTTTAGCGGTAATTATAGGCGCGACGTATGGTATTACTCGATTAGTTGTGAGACAACCAATTACATTTAGAAAAGTACTGTCTGATTTTGTGCTTATTAATACTGTGTCAGTGGCAGTACTAGTTATTTCACTTATTTTAATGTTTGCAAATTCGTACAGCTTTGGTGGAGCATTATTTATGCTATCTAATCTGTTAATCGTAGTTTCAGGTGTGTATATGATTGCTAAATATAGTGCGAATCATGATACTAGATTTTCTAGTTTTTATGGTGTAATTATCTATATCATTATTTTCTTCTTATTTGTAACTATTTTTGGAGAATCTTTATTTAACCAAATCTTTGGTAACTTGCTAAGTGAGTTTAATAATCTATTTGATGGGAGCTCGATTTATTAATGAAATATTGTAGTAACTGTGGCCAACCCCTTCGTGAAGGTGTAAAAGTGTGTACGAATTGTGGTGCGCCAATACAACAGTCTAAAAGTAATCATTCGAATGCACATCAAGATAATAGTCAACAACAATCTTCCAATCACGGACGACAAGAAACTTATTCACGTAACCACTCTCAAACGCATCATAACCAATATGGACATACGCAAGAGCAATATCAATCATCTCAAAAAGGTAATAATAAGAAAATGTGGATTATTATCGCAATTATAGCGGTAGTACTTATTGCTTTAATTGCATTATTTGCTGTGTTGAAGAGTCAATTTTCACCAGAAAAACAAGCTTCAAATATTGCTCATGCAATTAAAAAAGATGATGAAAAAGCTTTAGCGAAAGAAGTAACAACGGAAAGCGATCATGTTAAGTAATCAAGAAGCACGTGCATATTTAAATTACATCAAAAAAGAAGATGATTTAAATAATGTTGGAAGTAATGTAGAACAAAGTGCAAAAGAAGTTAAAGATAAACATTATAGTAACTTGTCAGTGGATGCAAATGGCAAAGATGTATTAAATATTTCAAAAGAAGGCAAAAAATTCTTGTTCTTCGATAATTATAAATTTAAAGTACCAGAAAAGTCAGTGAGTATTTATCCAAGTGATAGTGGTGATATCACGTATGAATACAATGGCAAGAAACGGACTACAACAGTTGAAGAAGATGAGAACAAGACACTCGGTACATTTCCAATTGGAGATTACAATTTAAAAGCAACGAAAACAATTGATGGTAAAAAATTCAAAGGTGCCTTAATGATAGATATGAGCGATGATGATGCAACAGCTTATGAATCATTTAAACAGAAACGTTTCACAGTTAGTGTAGATGGTGGTTACATGTTAAATAATGTGAAAATCTATGCTAATGATAAAGAAATTGGTAGTGAATCGTCATCTGAAACCTATGGACCATATGATCCAGATGATGAAGTAACTGTTTATGCTGAAGGAACATATGAAGGTAAAACATTCAAATCTGATTCTGTTAATGTTACTAGCTCAAGTGAAGGCGATGAGGATGTTAAAGATGTTACAGTAACATTTGATGATGACCAAATTGATAAATATATAGATGATAAAATGGATGCTGAATCTGATGACGATAGTGACGATGATTCAAGTTCTGATTCAAGCTCAGGCGAAGTGACTCGTGACAATGTCATTGATAAAGTAGAATCATATGAAGGTCATAAATTAGATACAGATACGTATACTTATAAAGAACCAGAAAAAACAGATGATGGTAAATGGGGCTTCTCATTTACTGATAAAGACGGCGATTTAGCCGGATCATATACTGTTGATACTGACGATGGTTATGTAACAGAATATGATAAAGATGGCGAAAAAGTCGGTTCAGGTTATTAATAATTGAACAAAGGGCTGAGCAATTGATTTTAATTGCTCAGTCTTGTTTTATATTAGATTTTAATTACATTTATGCTATTATATATTTAATTTACCGAATAATTTGAAAATTTAAGCTGGAGGCGATAGATATGATGTTTGGTTACGAAGTAAATGAGCATGTGACGTTAAAGATATTAGAAGAACGTGAAGCGGATCAACTTTTCAAATTAGTAGATAGCAATAGTGAGTATTTAGGTGAGTTCTTGCCATTTGTCGAATATACAACTGAAGTTGCGCACAGTAAGAAGTTTATTCAGTCGGCACTAGAACAATTTACGCGTGGCGACGGCTTTCCATATCTTCTTTAGTAGCGTTTTTTTACCTAGAATATCCAATAATAATTGATTAGGGGAGGCATTATTATGATTTTTGGTTATCAAGTAGATCAAGATATTAAATTAAAAGTGTTAGAGGAACGTGAAGCAGAACAGTTATTTGAATTAATAGATAATAACCGTGAGTACCTAGCAGAATTTCTACCTTTTGTTGAATATACAACTAAAGTGGAAGATAGTAAAAATTTTATTCAGTCAGCATTACAACAATTTATCACTGGCGACGGTTTTCATTGTGGAATATGGAGTAATAGAGAACTAATTGGAGTCATTGGATTGCACTATTTAGATTTAGTTAATAAAAAAACTTCGATTGGATATTATTTAGCAGATAACTTTCAAAAGAAAGGAATCATGACTAAATGTACTAAAGCTTTAATTAGTTATGTATATGGAGAATATGATATTAATCGTATCGAAATACAAATGTCTACTAAAAATAAGAAAAGTCGTGCTATACCAGTAAGACTTGGATTTACATACGAAGGTATTTTGAGAAATAACGAACGTTTAAAAGGTGAATTTTCAGATAGTTATGTGTATAGTCTGTTAAGAGAAGAATATTATAATTAAGCATTGCTTACTTAATAGAAGTAATCTGGTTATTAAATAAGAAAACGTTAGTATATTACTGTGAGTGTAATGTTTTTTTATTAGCTTTTTTGGAAGGCTATTTAATTTGAATTTAATATGTAGGTCCTGTGATTAAGTTGGAAAAAGATATAATTAATCATAACTATCATTGATACGACTGAAACAACTTGATGTTTTGGTCGTATTTATTTATCGAAAAATTAGTCTGTTGGGAGAAGGTAGACTGTGGTCACTAACAGGGGAGTGTTTCCTCTAAGCGTTTAGTTTATAATCAATACTAAAAAAGATAGTTTTATTTATTAAAATCAAATAAATATTAAATTTATCTAAATTTTTTAATTTATACTATTTTTTCTGAAATAAAAGAACTGTATGATAGAGATGTAAGTGATTTCTTAATAAAGTCAAATTTTGAGGAGTTTCATATGAAAATCACGGGTTTAATTGTATTAATCGTCATCTTAGGTGTAGGTTACTTGATTATTAATGCAATTCGAAAGAAATCTCAACAAACGTACAGCGAGGATAAACTAGACCATATTGACCATAGTGGATATGGTAATGGGAAGTATTTTTACCAAGCACCAGGTATGATTTTAGATAAGCAATATATTCCTATATATGGTAAAGAAAGATTATGTCATATTCCTTATTACAAGGATAATAGTCAAAAGACGAGAAGTATGTTTGGTTTGAAACCGTTACACGGCACACAAGTTAGATCCGATGACCATTCAGTTATTATTGAACGCGTCGAAGGTATGACTAATAATGCCATGTATCGAGTACTGTTAGATGGAGAAGAAATAGGTACTTTTAAAAAAGATAAAATGCTAAAAGAAGGTGGCTTCAAACGTCTATTTCCATATAGCTTTGTCAATAAAGCAAAGGAAACTTATCGCTTTGAGAATCCAGATCGATTCCATTCTACAGTGATAAAAGACGAGCACAGTCATATTATTTTATCAGCGGAACGTACGTCACTCGATTATAAGAAAAGCGAAAAAACAAATAAGCGCGGAGAACAAAACCAAATTACAGTGAATAACGATGGTAAATATCCTGATGAGTTATGGTTAGCTCTATATATTCAAGCTTGTATTACATATCAAACGTTGGATAAGCAATAATTTGATGAAAGAAGTCACTAAAATAATAAAGTAATCTATACACAGGAGGCATTATGATATTCATTTTAGGGGATTACGCTATGGAAACATCGCCCGAAGATCCGATAAAAGAATTTATGATAACTGTAGAGGGTGTGTTTGGCCTTTTAGGAAAAGATATGTTGCTATTTATAATTATTGCTATTCTTTACTTTGAGATGATTAAAAGATTAAGTTCACTCATTTATCGTAAATCAAAAAAATTGGATACATACGATAAAATAGCTACTAAATTGGATGGGCCATTAAAATACCTATTAAGTTTATTATTTTTTATTTTAGTAACATTGGGTGTAATCCAAGTTGTAAGTTATTACCTACTTACGACGGGATTTTTCTGGATTATTATATTAACTTTTGGTTTTGCAGCGATATTTATTTTATTTCCCTATTTATTGATTTTCTTGCCTTTTTTCAAACGAACTAACGTCTGGGGGTTATTGAATACAATGCCTTGGATTATAATCACGACGGGCACTACAGTTTATGCTATTGATATAATGTTAGATACTAATACTAAAATATATACCGATGAAGGTGGCATTGGTTATAGGGAAGGAAGTTTACTTGTAAAAGAATTAAGCGGCGCGTCTTATTTATTAGCAGCTATACTAGGAGTAGCCATGATTATTATCAAAATTGTGGCATCAAAGTATGCTCACAAATATAAAAAGACATCTAATGAGTCGGAATTTTAATACATTATATTGTATAAATTAATAAACATGTGGGCTAAAATCGAAAACATTGTAAATTTTTAGTAGTCAGTTGAACTGAGAAAGCGATTATATAAAACTTTTTTATTGTTAGTTATTTTTGAAGGAATAGGACAAGCTGAAGACTAAAGGCTGAAGCTATCCCCATTAAGAAAGCGAACAATACGAGTTATTATAAATAAACAAGCTGGTTAATGAACTCATAAAAACTTATTTACTGGCTATTTTTTCCGGCGATTATATCCTAGCCTAATGGTTGAAGTCTTTTTAAAATTCTACAAGAATTAGACGACATATATTTAAATATTATTACAATGATATTCATTTAATTCATATAAAGAAATGAGTTCTTGAGATAGCTAGTAAAAATTATGCTATAAAGTAAACTAGGCAACAACAACTAAATGATTATTAAACGACATATTGTGATTGTATTCACAAAAAATAATTGTAAGAGTATACTGAGAGTTGAGAGGGAAATTAGTGATAATGAAATAAGATGTTTATCATGAAGTAAATTTATAATTTAAGAAACTAAATGATTTACAGGAGTGATTATATGTCAAGAATGTTACTAAGGTTATTAATTATTTTAATATTTCTTGTTTCCACTATAATATTTATAGTAAGAAATGATTATACATTTGCGGTAATTTTTGGAATTATATTTATTGTTTTTGTATTAAGATTAATGCAAGGTATTAATAATAATAAAAAGTATTGATTTGTATATATCATTTAAAAATTTATTATTTTGTACTTAATAAATATTAATCTCTTATCATAGTTATATACTACTGAAAGTATTTAAACTAAGAGCAACAAAATAAGTTTGCAATTAAATAATTGGATAATTTAAATATCGAAATTAGAAGGGTTGTTAAGTTAAGTCTCTTTACTTAAGAGAATTAATGAATTGGTGAGCATACTAAATAAACTTAAGGAGAAAAATTTGTGGAATCTAAGCATATGTTCTTTATTACAGTTCTTTTGTGTTTAGGTAGTTATTATATTTTGAGAATTAACAAATTTCTTGATTATTGTATATCACACATTAATAATAAAAATTCATATATAGTATTTTTATGTATTTCATTTTTACTTATTATATTAACACTCCCATTTTATTTGTACGTTAATAATAAGTTAAAACAAATCAATGACATTAATAAAGAATTTTTAAAGAAAAAGAACAATTCAAATTTTGATATGTATGAATTTAAAAAAAGTATGGATATTCCTAGTTCTAATTTTATATATATAGGTATAATTCCAATTATTTTATTAGTAGGGTTGGGTTTGAAAATTTCTAATTATTTCACACTGAATTTTCCGACTCTGATTATAATATTATTGTATATATTTACTTTTATTTGCACCTTTTATTATAGTTATAATTTTTTAAAAAATATTTTGAGTAATATTATTTTTACAGAATTAATTTCGTTTGGAGTATGTTTGATTGTTTTGTATTTAACTTCAATAGAAGAACAATTGTTTTTAATATTTTTTTCGGGTCTTACCTATTTATGCACTTATTCAACTCTTCTTAAAAATCGACATAAAAGTTGATTATTAGAAGTTTTATCATACCAAAATTGCCTAGGAATAGGATAATGAATTAAAAATGAACACTGTCCTATTCCCTTTTTCACATGCTAAAAAATATTTCTTATCCAAGTAATATACATTGGGAATTTTTTTATTAAAGCTAGGTATGAGTGTGTTAAAGAAATAGATTATTATTGCATTTTCTTACTGTAATTATTAGTGTGACACTTCATTTATTTTTGCAACTGGTGATTATTCTTTATTAAATAAATAATATATGAGAAAGTAATGCCAAAAAAATGAAAAAGAGCATCCCTCACCGCAAAGTGAAGGATGCTTATTAATCTTATTCTTTTATAGTTACTGGTTCTCCTAGCGTTTCCTTTATAATTTCTTCAAAATCTTTTCCAAGGGGACCTTTTATTTGGACGAGTGCTCTACTGCTAGTTTTTTTTTCACTGCCTAAAAAATTATGTGATGTTTAATTTTTTAATTGATTTTTCACATGTAATGTACTAAAGCTATATATTCCATTTTATAAGGGTAGACGCGTAGGCTAATCCACCACCAAAACCAAGTAATAAAATTAAATCTCCTTTCTTAATTTTATTTTCACGAACGGCTAAATCTATTGATAAAGGTATAGTAGCTGAAGAAGTATTTCCATAATATTCAAGGCTCATTAACGTTTTATTTTTATTTATGGATGCTTTGTTACAAATAGATTCAATCATTCTAGCATTTGCACTATGAGGAACAAACCAATCTAAATCATTAATGCTATATTTTGTTTTCTTGAACGTTTCATTAATTATTTTAGGCACATTTCCAACTGCCCATTTATATACACCTCGACCATTTTGTACTATGTAGCCAGAATTTTCTAGATTATTCGAAAACATTTCTTTAGATAATTCTGAACAATATAAATGATGCCCTTTATTTCCATCTGATCCGACACTACTAGTTATAAAGCTCGTATTATTTTCACTGTATTCCACAAGAAATGCACCGGCACCATCTCCGAATAAAATACATGTACTTCTATCAGTATAATCTGTGATTTTCGACAATGTTTCTGACCCGATAACTAATATTTTTTTATTTTGTCCAGATGTAATAAGTCCATTCGCTAAATTAAGACCGTAAGTAAATCCAGCACAGGCGGCATTAATATCTATGGCACCAGCATTTTCTAAACCGAGTTT
Source organism: Staphylococcus taiwanensis (assembly GCA_020544305.1). Taxonomy (NCBI): domain Bacteria; kingdom Bacillati; phylum Bacillota; class Bacilli; order Caryophanales; family Staphylococcaceae; genus Staphylococcus; species Staphylococcus taiwanensis. The sequence goes on along the minus strand of CP058667.1, from coordinate 2,494,913 downwards.
CGCTTGAACATAAGAAGCGACACTAGGTGTTTTATAATCTGGTGTTAACGTTGCATTAATTATCATATCTACATCTGACAAATTTACTTGATATTTTTTTTGCAAATCTACTACTGCTTTATAGCTCATATCACTAGTAAACTCATTTTCTTCTGCTATTCTTCTCTCTATAATACCTGTTCTTTGTTGAATCCATTCATCAGAAGTTTCTACAATTTTTTCAAAATCGTTATTATCCATTATTTTTTTCGGCACATAAGAACCTTGTGCCGTAATGTTTGCCATTGATTTCATAAGAAAACTCCTTTCATATAAAATATAACACTTCTAATTGACTATAATAAATTAGATGAGGTTTAGTAATGTGACAACTAATACAATTTTATAAAATCTAATTATAATCATGCAATTATATATAATTTGCTGAATAATTTGAAAAATATCTGGAGCGATTGATATAATGTTCGTTTATAAATGTATGAACTTATGACGTTGAAAAATATTAGAATAATGGGTGAGCGTATAAACTTTTCAAATTAATAGATACGAATCGAGATTATTCAGGTGAGTTCTTGATATTTTGTAACATATACAACTGAAGTTGCTCACAGTAAAAGTTTATTTAGTCGTCATTGGAATAATTCAAACGTAGTGACGGAAGATATATAATGAAACCGCAGTGATGCGGATAAGGATTGGAGCATGGTATTCAAAAACCGCAGTAATGCGGATAAGGATTTCATTGTGGGATATGGTATGACGATGAGCTTGTAGGTGTCATCGGCTTGCATTATTTAGACCTTGTTAACAAACGTACGTCTATTGGTTATTATTTGGCTGAGCATTTTCAGAAAAAGGGAATTATGACGGCATGCTCAAAAGTGTTGATTCGCTACGTGTTCGAAGAATTCGATATAAACCGTGTAGAAATCCAAATGTCGACGCGTAATCCGAAAAGTAAGGCCATACCTGAGCGACTTGGCTTTACGCAAGAAGGTGTGTTGAGAAGTAACGAACGTTTGCGCGGCGAGTTCTCGGATAGTTATGTGTATAGTCTGTTACGTGAGGAATATGAAAAAGTTAAAGCAGAGTGGTAAGTAAAAGTATATTAAAAAACGCTTAACAGTTTGAAGTAATAAACTCTGTTAAGCGTTTGATTTTTTATTGTTCTACAATTTGAATTAAATTACCACATGTATCATCAAAAATGGCCATTTTAGCACTACCCATTGTCGTCGGTTCAACGGTAAAATGAACACCTTTTTGCGTTAATGTATCATAAGTTTGTTGTACATTGTCCACGCCAAACATCGTAATAGGTATGTTGGCTTCAAATAGACGTTGTTGATAGTCGCCTGCAATAGGATTGCCATTGGGTTCTAATACGAGTTGCGCACCTTCTGGCTGATTAGGGGACACTAAAGTGAGCCATCTAAAACCTTCGCCTACAGGTTCGTCAATTTTCTTTTCAAAGCCTAGAACGTCTGTATAAAATTGTAAAGCTTCTTCCTGATTATCTACAAAAATACTATTCGCTATTATATTCATATTTATCCCCTCAAACTATATATTGTGAAGATTGAATTAATTTTCCTGTTTAAGTACACGTGTCATTTCTTCAATTTTACCAGCGTGTAATGGTACATGAATGGCATTTAATACTAATAATTCGTCGACTGTTTTACAACCAGCAATCGGTTGGTCTAATGCTTGAGATAATTGTTCATCAGTAAGTTGACGCACACGTTCTGGAATCGTTTTTAAGTCTTTTTTAATTTCTTCAATAGTTGGGACATCTTGTCCATCCCAGTTAGCAGGACTAGAACCATAACCAAATAATTTCGTATATTTGGCGATATCTACAGTGTTCTGGCCACCCATTGATAAAGCTGAATCGAAGACAGTTAACACATGGCCGAATTGCCAATGTAGCGTATTCGGGAATACATCATTTTCTTTGTCTAATACTTGTTCAACGTTCCAATTATCATAAACCGATAGTAAGTAGTTTACACCTGTATCAATCACATCATAGACTGTTTTAGTACTCATTTGCGTTTCCTCCCACATTTTTAAAGAATTGACTATTGAAAGTTTACCCGTTAATAAAAGCACTTATTCAAGTTGCAGATTTAAGAATAGGATAAAGAATGCAATATCATAAACTAGTAGACACAAAAAAACGCTCTATAAATTAGATTGAAAAACTAACTTATAGGGCGTTATATATAGATGAATTTAATCATATTAAAATTATAAATACACCTACTATCGCTATTAATATAATGCCGGTTGCGAAAATTGCTTCAATTTTAGTGAATGTTTTTTCATTAGGTTCGAACTGATGTCTTGCGTAAATATAAAATGGAATTCCAATTGCATATATAATGAAAGAAATCACCGTATATTTAATACCAGCAGAAATTCCCATATATAAGATTCCAATCAACGCTATGATGCTAATGATAAGTGTGTTTTTACGTTTATAGTGATGGTGGCCTGGCCAGTTATTTTGCTTATAAGAACTTTTTACTAAAAACAATATTGATAACAAATATGGAGGAACAGTCATTGTTCCGACTATTGTTAACATTGTATTAAACGCTTGTGTAGAAAAATGGGTTAAAATAATTATCAGTTCCATTATTATTGATGATGTAATTAAAGAAACATAAGGAATATCATTTTTATTAGTTCTAGCAAATTGTTTTGGAAAATGTTTAGCTTTAGCTGCGGCATAAGGCATTTCTGATAACATTAAAGTCCAAGTTAACCAAGATGCTAAGATAGCTACAATAACTCCTACAGCTATAATAACCCTACCTGTTGGTCCAATAATTAAGCTGAGTAAAACACCAGATGAAGGGCTCTTCATAGCTGCAATTTCACCATAACTTTTTAGACCTAAAGGTAACAGTGAAGCTAAAGCATATAAAACCAAACAAATTATGAAACCTAAATGAGTTGCTGTTTTGACATCTTTTTGGGATTTGGCTTTTTCTGACAAAACAACAGCACCTTCAACACCGCCAAATACCCATAATGTTGTCATCATTGTTGCAGATATTTGATGTTGTAGTGATCCTAAATCTTTATCATTAAGATGTGGTATAGCGTGATTGGCAAACATATTTGTAGTAAAATTACCCCAATTAAATGAAATAGCCATTACTACTAGAAAGATTGCAGTTGTAATCAACATTCCAATTGTTCCAGCTATTTCAACAGAGGATGCTGCTTTTACGCCGTTCAAAATTAATAAGCTCATTAACCACAAAATGATACTACCACCAATGATGGACCAAATATTATTTCCACCGGTAAACTTGCCAGGGAAAAAGAAATCTAGTGTTGCCATAAGTAAAACTGAATAGGTTACATTTGCAAAACATTCACAAATCCAATAACCCCAACTTGTAAAGAAGCCTGCATAACCACCAAATCCTTTTTCTACATACTGATAAAGTCCAGTTTTATATTCAGGGTATATATCGGTTAAAATCATGAAGCTTTTTACTATGAACCACATAATGATACCCGTAATTATCCATGAAAAGATTTGTCCAATAGCACCAGCATTAACAGCCATATTTTGGGGGAGGTCATATATACCTCCGCCCACCATCGCAGATAAAACAACAGCAGTTAATGCCATAACTCCTAATTTCTTAGAGTTAGTATCTTCTTTTTTATTAGTTTTAATTTTTTCATAATTTTGTGACATGAGCTATCACTCCGAATCAATATTTAATTCCATTTTTAGTAAGAGATCCGTAGTTCATTTTCTCAAGCCATTCATTTAAATTCATATCTTGTAAGCTATAAAAACTTTCTTCAGGTTTATTTATATCTCCATCTGGAATAGCAGTAATAGGGAAAGTAAAATAAGGGCCGACTGTAATTGCATTACCAATTTCACCTGGTTCCATCATAGTATATGCAAAACCTATCCATGAAGATTTGTATCTTACATGGTTATCTTCACCACACTCAGCTATAGAGTTGGCAATAGCATGGCGTTTTTCATTTAAATATTCAATTAATTTTTCTTCACTAGGTTCTTTCCATATACCTGCATCTTCAACGAACATATCAGAGCCAGTAGTATTATCTTCAGCAAAAGAAATGGCTATTGCTGACCATACACCATATCCTTCATCTTCTTTTAAATCGCGATTTTCATCAGGTCTAGAAGCTACTACACCTTTATTAGCACAAATTGACATAGCTCCAGGTGTTAATGGATGTCGTCTTTCTTGTTCTGTGCCAAAGTATTCCACTAAAGCATCTTGTAGAGGTTTAGAATCATATATAGGTAACTCACTGCCATCCCATTGTTTAACTGAGAATAATGGATTAGCCTCATCAACTTCTGGATTACGTAAAATGTCATAACCTAATGTAGAACCTTGTAAACCAGTGAAAGAAGAAGCTGTAATCATGTTAATTTGTCCCATATAAGCATTTTTAGCTTCTGCACGATCATATGACACAATATTATCTAATATATTGTCATCGGTTTTTTTACGTGTTCCAGCATCTACTTTTAACCCTGCTACATAACCTTCACCAATATTCCCATCTTCCATAAAACCTTTGGAATATTTGCTTCCTTTGTTCAAAGCAACTCGATTAATACCAACTTTGTTTAAAATTTTGTCTTCTTGTTTCATTTTAAACCCTTCTTTTTTTAAAATTGATATCGTTATTGGCTAGTTGTTAATTTACACTTAAAGAATAACACTTTGTTTATATAGTTCAATTGCAAATATATATAAAAACAATAATTTAATAATATCGTCACTTTATTATTGGAATTTTGTCATTTTTTATTTTATTTTTTTTAAAATATTTTTATTCGTATTTTTATAACTTTTAAAATAATCATGATTATTTTAATCATAATAGTAATACTTATAATGGGATATCACTTATAAATTGAAATACCTTTGAACCAATGGATTAATTAAAATGCATAAAAAAATTTCTTATTTCATGAGTATTTTAAGATATCGTTAAGATAAGTATTGTAATATATTTAATGAAAGTGCATATATATGGTTTATAAAAGAGATGTAGTAGTTGAATTAACTTATACGTCGAGTGGAATATAGAATTTAATAATAAAATAAACTTATTATTTAAAGGGATGAATATTTTAAGAAGTGAGTGATAAAAAAATGTATGCAATTCAAGAGATTGATTGTCGTATTGAAGCATGGATAGCACATATTGCACGTAAGGTTGATATGATGTTGAATGATGTGGCGGTTGAAACAAAAAAACATGATTTAGATTTAGTGACGAATATCGATAAAGAAGTTCAAGCTGATTTCACTAAGTTTATCGAAGAAAATTATCCAGAACATCAGATTATGGGTGAAGAAAAAAGTAATCATGAGGTTGATATGTACCGTGGCTATGCTTGGGCGATAGATCCAATTGATGGTACAACGAATCTTGTGAAACAACATAAAGATTATTGTTTAATAGTAAGTTTATTTTATGACGGTGAGCCTTTATTAGCTTATACATATGAATTTTATCAACAGAAGTTATATAAAGCGGTTCAAGGTCAAGGTGTGACGATTAATGGCGTGCCACTACATGTAGAAACGTATCATCACCTTAAAGATGCGTTGGTATCTATTGATCCGAAACGTGTACGTTCCGAGTTATTAAAGGCATTGATTTCAAAATCACACGGCTTTCGATTTATTGGTGCTGGTGGCATTGGTGCATTGCGTACGATTACAGGGGATTTCGGAGCAAGTATCGATATGGGCGCAAATCTTTGGGACATGAGTGCGCAATTATTATATGCGAAAGAGTTAGGTTTAATTGTCACTGATATTCAAGGGAACGCTATCGATTTAAATCACGTTAAGGGTGCAATTATTGCGCATCCAGATATTCACGAAGACATTATCAATATCATAAAAACGTATTAATAAAATAATCCTGCCACATACTGGTACTTACGCGTGATGGTTGATGTGACAGGATTTTTATAATATTAGGAAAGTTTTGGCTTTGATTGCTCAATATCAAGCCTAAAAAGTGTCATTGATTAAGGTTTAATCGCAAATGCACGTACTGGGAAACCAGGTGCATCTTTGGGTTTCGGACTAATTGCGTAAATGACCGCACCACGTGTTGGTAATTGGTCTAAATTCGTTAACAATTCAAGTTGGAATGTGTCTTGTCCAAGAATATAACGTTCTCCAACAATATCTCCATTTCTTGCTGTATCCACTGACGCATCTGTGTCGAATGTTTCATGTCCGATTGATTTCACACCACGTTCTTCGATTAAGAACTTCAAGGCATCTAAACCCCAACCTGGTAAATGTTGATTACCTTCAGCATCTTTATTTTCAAATTGTTCGATATCTGGCCAACGTTTTGACCAATCTGTACGTAATGCTGCAAACGTGCCTTCCTCAATACGCCCATGTTTCGTTTCCCATGCCTCTAAATGGTCACGTGTGACGATGAAGTCAGCATTTTCTGCAGCTTCTTTTGAAAAGTCTAAGACAATAAGGGGCAATACTAATTCTTTTAAATCTAAATCTTCTAAGTAACGTTTATTCTCAACAAAGTGAATAGGGGCATCAATGTGTGTGCCATATTGTGTGACAATATTCCAACGTTGCACGTAAAACCCATGTTCTTTAACGGTAAAGAGTGTCGAAACTTCTCCTTTTTCAAATTCACTAAAGCGAGGTATTTCCGGGTCAAAGGTATGTGTTAAATCGACCCATTTAGCTTCTTTTAACTGGTTTAATTGAACCCATAATGGATAGTTTGGCATGTACAACACCTCCAATAGTCATTGTTATTTATATGTTCATTTTTGGCAGTGGCTGACTGAACGGACTCATCGCTTTAGGAAAAGCTCGATTCAGTTCTAGTCAGCTGTGCCGTAACCGACTAAACATTCAAAGTCTTAATAGTTCAATAAAATTCGGCAGTGGCTGACTGAACGGACTCGTCGCTTTAGGAAAAGCTCGATTCAGTTCTAGTCAGCTGTGCCGTTCTCGACTAAACATTCCAAGTCTTAATGGTTCAATAAAAATTGGCAGTGGCTGACTGAACTGACCCATCGCTTTAGAAAAGCTCGCTTCAGTTCTAGTCAGCTGTGCCGGGGCTGTACGACGAAATCACAAGTGATTTCTGTACAGCTCCCCTACGCGGGTTTGTTTTGGTTATTTGATTCACGTTTTTTACGAACGGTATTTACAAGTACGGTTAAAGCGTCTTTGACTTCATCTTCTTTACGTGTTTTCAAGCCGCAGTCAGGGTTAACCCAGAATAAAGAACGGTCAATTTGTTGTAAAGAACGATCAATTGCTGTAGCAATTTCATCTTCGGTAGGGATACGCGGACTGTGAATATCATAAACGCCTAATCCAATACCTAAATCGTAATTAATATCTTCGAAGTCTTTGATTAAATCACCGTGGCTACGTGATGTTTCAATAGAGATAACATCAGCATCTAATTCATGGATAGCATGGATGATTTGACCAAATTGAGAATAGCACATATGCGTATGAATTTGTGTTTCATCTTGGACTGATGATGTTGCAAGTTTGAATGAATTTACAGCGTCAGCAAGATATTGTTCATGATATTCAGAACGTAATGGTAAACCTTCACGTAGTGCGGGTTCATCTACTTGGATTACTTTAATACCCGCTTCTTCCAATGCTAATACTTCTTCATCAATGGCTAAAGCGATTTGATCTTGAACGACTTTACGCGGTACGTCTACACGTTCGAATGACCAGTTTAAGATGGTTACTGGGCCTGTTAGCATACCTTTCACTGGTTTGTCAGTTAAGCTTTGCGCATAAACAGTTTCTTTAACTGTTAATGGCTCAGTCCATTTAACATCTCCGTAAATCACTGGTGGTTTAACGGCACGTGAACCATATGATTGTACCCAGCCGAACTTAGTGACTAAGAAACCTTGTAGTTTTTCACCGAAGAATTCAACCATGTCATTACGTTCGAATTCGCCATGTACTAATACATCTAGACCGATGTCTTCTTGAATTTTGATCCAACGTGCAATTTCGCTTTCTAAGAAGTTATTATACGCTTCGTCAGAGATGCGATTATTTTTCCAATCGGCACGATATTTACGTACTTCTTGTGTTTGAGGGAAAGAACCGATTGTTGTTGTTGGTAAGTCTGGTAAGTTTAAACGTGCATCTTGAACTTTTTTACGTTCTGGGAAAGGTGATTTACGACTTGTTGGTACACTGTCGAAATCATATGCTAAGTTTTTGAATGACTGGCTTTGGAAACGTTCATAGCGTGCTTTTAAGTCGTCATATTTTTTACTATCGTTATCATTGAATAGACGGCGAAGAGCATCTAATTCGTCTAACTTTTCAGTAGCGAAACTTAAGCCTTCTTCAATAGATTCATCTAATGTTTCATCATCTAATGATACTGGAACGTGTAGTAACGAAGATGATGGTTGGATAACGATATGTTTCGCATACCCTTGTAATGTTTCAATCAGTTGTTTCTTAGCTTCAATATCAGCTGCCCAAACGTTACGGCCATCAATAATACCAGCGTATAGTGTTTTAGATGAATCGAAGTCACCGGCTTCAATTTGTTTTAAGTTATAGCCATTATCATGTACGAAGTCTAAACCTAAGCCACCAATGGGTAATGAACTTAAGAATTTAACATGCGCACGTTCGAAGTACGTTTGGATGACTAATTGATCGGCTAAACCAGCTTCAGCTAAGTAATCATAAGCTTCTTTTGTGATATCTTCATACGTTTCACTTTCATCAGTCACTAATACTGGCTCGTCGACTTGAATATAATCTGCACCAGCATCGACTAATGATTGAAGTACGTCTTTATATAAAGGGAGTAAAGTTTGCACTTTCTCTTCAAATGATTGATGGCCACCTTTAGATAATTTCACAAACGTAATTGGTCCAACAATCACAGGATGTGCGTTAACATTTAATGATTTCGCATAATTAAAACGTTCTAATAAAACATTGCGATTTACTTTTGGTTCAGCATGGTCCCATTCTGGAACGATATAGTGATAATTGGTATTGAACCATTTGATTAAGGCACTTGCCACGTGTTCTTTATTACCACGAGCGATATCGAATAATAAGTCATCATCGACTTCGCGACCTTGGAAACGTTCAGGGATGATGTTGAATAACAATGATGTATCAAGAATGTGGTCATATAATGAGAAATCACCTACAGGAACGCTATCTAAATGATAATGTTTTTGGAGTAATAAATTTTCTCTGTGTAAGTTGCTTAACTTTTCATCTAATTCTGCTTTATCAATTTTTTTAGCCCAATAGCTTTCAATTGCCTTTTTCCATTCTCTTTTTCTACCTAATCTTGGGAATCCTAAATTTGAAGTTTTAATTGTTGTCATGATATTGCCTCCTTGTTTTGGGTAATTGTTTTAGAATACGCTGCAAGTTCTAAGGAATAATCGATACGTTGGAAGGGGGTGATAATGTATAATCCGTTGAAATATTCATGTACCGTATCAATCAATTCTTTCGAAAGTTTCAAACTTAATGCTTTTGTTTTCTCTTTATCATCTTTTACTGCTTTAAATTGGCTTAATATGTCTTCAGACATTTTTATACCAGGCACTTCGTTATGTAGGAAAAGTGCGTTGTTGTAGCTCACGATTGGCATGATGCCTATAAATAGCGGTGTATTAAGATGTTTAGTTGCTTCATAAACTTCTATAATTTTCTCCTTACTATAAACAGGTTGTGTTATAAAGTAACTCATGCCAGCGGCTATTTTTTTCTCGAGTCGTTTTACCGCACCGTCGAGTTTTCGAACGTTAGGGTCAAACGCACCAGCGATGTTGAAGTTTGTATGTTTCTTCAGCGCATCACCGTCAGTATTAATACCTTGATTAAAACGTAATGCCAGCTCAGTTAAACCTTTAGAATTCACATCATAGACATTAGATGCTCCGGGCAGATGGCCTACTTTTGAAGGGTCGCCAGTAATTGCCAGTATTTCATTAACGCCTATAAGTGATAATCCGAGTAAATGTGACTGTAGGCCGATGAGATTACGATCTCGACATGTGATATGAACAAGTGGTTCGATATCATAGCGTTGTCGAATCAGACTTGCAGCTGCAATATTACTTACGCGCACAGTGGCAAGTGAATTGTCAGCGAGTGTAACCACGTCGATGTTGGCTTCGTCTAATTTTCCAATATTTTCAAAGAATAAATCCGTATCTAAATGTTTCGGTGTATCGAGTTCTACGATGACGGCCGGACCATTTTTTACTTTCGTTGTTAAATTGTGTTTATACGTATGTGTGACTGTGTGATTCGTCTTCCGACTAATTGGAACAACTTTCTTATCTTTAATAGGTTTCAAGTCTTGTACTGACGACTTAATGTAAGAGATGTGTTCTGGCGTTGTACCACAACATCCGCCAATAAGTCTCACGCCTTCATTAATGAGGTCCTGTGCTACCTCTCCAAAATATTGGGCATTATCACTGTATCTAATCTCACTATTTTCAATATCAAGTAGACTAGCATTTGGGTAACAGGACAGGTATGCATGTTCTGGTAATTCGATATGAGAGAATGAACGTTGCATATGGTGTGGTCCATGATGGCAATTTAAACCAACGACGTTAGCGCCACATGTCACTAATTGTTTTAAAGCAGTATTAATTTCGGTACCATCGACAAGATAATTAGTATTTGAAGCGGTTAACTGAGCGATAATTGGAATATCGTATTTGCGACGTGTGATGGTCACAATATTGGTTAGTTCCTCTAAATCGTAATAGGTTTCGAATAGTAAACCGTCAACGCCTTCTTCCACTAATGTGTCGATTTGGTTCTCGGCGTGATATTGGATGGTTGATAAAGGTAATTCATCTTGTTGTAAACTCCTGAAACCACCGACTGTGCCTAATATGAAAGTATTAGGATTGGCTGCTTTTTTTGCGATTTGTACTGCTGCTTTATGGATATCTTTTACTTTATGCTCTAAGCCAAAGCGTTTTAGCTTTTCGAAATTAGCACCGTACGTATTGGTTTGAATAATATCGGCACCAGCTTCGATATATGAACGATGAATACGTTCTATTTTATCGGGGTGACTGAGGTTATAAGCTTCAGGGTATGTGTCGAGTCCCTCTGAGTAGAGGATTGTTCCCATTGCACCGTCAGCTACTAAAACGTTGTTCTGTAATTGGTTTAATAAACGACTCATTGAAGGCCTCCTTTAATGCGTAGTTGATATCTGCAATCAACTCTTCAGGTTGTTCAAGACCTACGCTTAATCGGAATAAGCCGAATGTAATGCCACGTTCGTTACGAACATCTTCTGGAACCGCTGCGTGTGACATCGTGGCTGGATGGGATAGAATGGTTTCTACGCCACCAAGACTTACTGAAACAAGGGGTAATGTTAAAGCATCCACAAAGTCTTGCGCTTTCGATTCATCTTTCAAACGGAATCCAATCACTGCACCACCACTACTTGCTTGTGATCGATGTAACGGACTGTTTCCCGGATAATATACTTCGGCAATTTCCTCTCTATTGCTTAAAAAGTTAACAAGTTTCTCAGCATTTGATGTTGATTGCTTAAATCTGACTGGTAAGGTTTTTAAATGTTTCGCTAACGTCCAACTATCATGTGCTGATAGTGCTGTACCTGTACCGTTTTGCAATAGGTATAAGGCGTCAGCGACATCTTTGCGATTTGTAATAGCAGCACCAGCGATAAGATCACTATGCCCACCTAAAAATTTAGTTGCTGAGTGAACAACAATATCTGCACCTAGGGCAAGGGGAGATTGTCCTAATGGTGTCATAAACGTGTTATCCACTGCGAGTAGTAGGTGATGTCGTTTAGCGATGTTAGCTACTGCACGAATGTCTGTAATTTTGAAACATGGATTAGATGGTGTTTCGACGTAAATTAATTTCGTATTCGGCTGTATGGCCTTTTCAATCTCTTCTGGATGAGTTGCATTCACTGTTGTAAATTTGATATTAAAACGATTCAGTATCTGTTCCGTTAATCTAAACGTGCCACCGTAGACATCATCGGGGAGAATGACGTGGTCGTCTGATTTTAATGTCAGTAATACAGCTGAAATAGCTGCGATTCCGGAGGCATAGGCAAATGCATATTGCCCGCCTTCAAGTTTCGCTAATTTCTCTTCAAGGAGTTGACGATTGGGATTACCACTTCTGGCATAATCGAATTTCGCATTGCCACCCAGTACTTTTTGGTGAAACGTTGAAGAATCGTAAAGTGGTGGGTTAGCTGAATCGTAATCAACGCCTCTATGTTCATCGAAAATAACCTCTGTTTCTTTAGATAAACTCATGAAATCACTCCTACTTTAGAATGCTCTAGTGCTTGGATAATGTCAGCTTCAATATCGTGATAATCTTCAATTCCTACAGATAATCGAATTAAATGTTCATCGATACCTCTTTTATCTTTCTCGTCGTCTAGCATGTCTACATGTGTTTGAGTGTATGGGAAAGTAATAAACGTTTCGGTACCACCAAGACTCTCGGCAAAGATACAAATTTCTAAATTTTCCAAAAGTTTAGCGACGCTAAAAGCTTTATTCAGACGTAAACTCAACATGCCAGTCTTTCCGCTGTATAGTACTTCGTCAATAGCATCTGATGATTTACAACGCTCAGCTAATTGCTTGGCATTTGATTCTGATCGTTCAATACGTAAATGTAATGTCTTAAGACCACGTTGTAGTAAGTAACTATCTAATGGTGATAAAGTTGCACCAATCATATTGTGGAATTGACCGAGCTGTTCAGCTAAACTTTCGTCTTTAACTGTTACGACACCGGCGAGTACGTCGTTATGACCACCAATATATTTCGTTGCTGAATGAAGTACGATATCTGCACCTTCTTCAAGTGGTGTCGATAAATACGGTGTTAAGAAGGTATTATCTATAATCGTTAATAAATGATGTTTTTTACTTAATACGTAATAAGGCTCAACATCGATTTCAATCATTTGTGGATTAGAAATGGGTTCTATGAAAAGGGCTTTCGTATTTGATGTGATGTTGTTTATAACCTCTTCATAATTTAGAAAATCAACGTATTTGAATTGAATGCCATATTGCTTTTCATAAAAATCAAATAATCTAAACGTGCCGCCATATAAATCAAAAGCGACTAGTATCTCATCACCTGGCTTAAATAAATTACAAATGAGTTGAATGGCTGCCATGCCACTTGATGTAGCAAATGAAGCACAACCGCCTTCTAATTTGGCAAAGGATGCTTCAAATGCTGAACGTGTTGGATTCTTGGTTCTTGTGTAATCATATCCTGTTGACTGACCTAGGTGAGGATGTTGATATGCAGTAGATAAATAGATGGGATTGGCTATGGCGCCAGTTGCATCTTGCGTTAATGAAATCTGTGCTAATTGCGTATCTTTCATGTCAAATCCTCCTATCATTTCATTTATTATCACTAAAAAAAGCTTCCGTCCTTTAAACCCGATATGTATCGGATGTAAAGGACGAAAGCTTGTTTCGCGGTACCACCTTTATTTATTACTTTATTGCTAAAGTAACCTCAAACAGTACGCCAAGTTTGTTAGATAGCGTAACTGAATAGGGTACACGCTTATATCGTTAGTGAACATAAGGATTATTTTTATATCCTATGTGCAATAAAAAACTCATTTAACTTATTGTAAAGTAAATGAGTATTAACGATAAATGCGTGACGTAGTTAATTCCAGTACGCCATTAAACAATAAATGTTAATACTGTATCGCTATAACGGGCGAACCCGTTGACACCTCATATTGGCATCAACACTCAAAGGCCATTTTCAAACTTTCTTTCAATGTCTCTTCTCAGCTAAGGAGACTCTCTGTATTAGCAGTGTAAGTTCTACTTTCCTTATTTCAGTGTGTAATTTGTGTTTTTTTAAGTTAATTCATAGCTTACAGATAGCAAATACTTTTGTCAATAACTTTTCTGAAAATTATGATTATAAAGTTAATTCAGAAAGCGGTTCACGTATTGATATTATTGTATTCTCTAAGCAATAAAAAATTTATTGTGTTGATTGTTTAACTACTTGTGGAAATACATCTATCTTTTTTAAAATAAATAGGTGTATATCAATTAATAGTGTATTTTATACTAGAATAAAAAAGTGTGTGATAAATGCATTTTATGAAGGAAAGGAGTGACAGAAAGTGAATTATGAACAAGATGAACGATTGGTAATAGAACAACATGAGCAAGTGCAAAAAATAGCTATATCAGAAATCAAGCCCAATCCATACCAACCACGTAAAACATTCGATGATCATAGATTAAATGATTTAGCAGATTCAATTAAAGTTCACGGGATTTTGCAGCCTATTGTCTTACGCAATACGGTTCAAGGATACTATATTGTAGTTGGAGAGAGACGTTATAGAGCGTCTCAATTAGCAGGTTTAACAGAAGTTCCGGCAATTATTAAAGAATTGACAGATTCAGACATGATGGAATTAGCAATTATTGAAAACTTGCAACGTGAAGATCTTAATGCAATTGAAGAAGCAGATAGTTATAGACGGTTAATGAATGATTTAGGAATTACGCAGCAAAAAGTGGCGGAAAGATTAGGGAAGTCGCGTCCTTATATTGCTAATATGTTAAGATTGCTCAATTTACCTAAAGAAGTTGCAAAATTAGTACAAGATGGCAAATTATCTGGTGCTCATGGACGTACATTGTTAGGAATAAAAGATGATAAAAAGATGAAAGCAATCAGTAAGCAAGCTGTACGTGAAAACTGGAGTGTTAGATATCTTGAAAACGTGGTTAACGCGTTACAAGACGGTAGGCAGTCTAAAAATGATAAGAAACAGCCAATAAAGCCTAAATTTATTCAGAAGCAAGAACGTCGATTAAAAGAACATTTTGGTACAAACGTTCAAATATCGACTAGTAAAGGTACAGGTAAAATAACCTTTGAATTCACATCAGAAGAAGAATTTAAACGTCTTATTAATAAATTGAGTGAATAACAAGATGCAATAGCTTAGTAACTTAGCGAACAAATAAAAGTTTTTGGGTATGAAATGCTCTTATGTTAATTTTAATAGTTCGAAGTGCAATTTAAGGACAAACTTAAGGGTGAATTTAAAGCTTAAGACGGATACATTGTCGTCAGAAAAGCGTATAATTATTTAATTATGACAATATTAATAAAAAAGGAGGTCATTTTTGAATGAACCAAGTCAAAAATGTATTATCTTCGTTATTCCAACCTTTGACTAAGGTGGAAACTTATGAGAATTTAGCGATTAAAATAGCTTTAATTATTATTTATATTATAGTAGCGCTAATTGTTATTGCGATTTTAAATAAAGTAATTGAACAAGCATTCAAAATTCAAAATCGTAGCAGTAAAGGTAATAAAAAACGTTCTCGTACGTTAATATCACTAGTTCAAAATGTAATGAGCTATATCGTATGGTTCATTGTGATCACAACTATTTTAAGTAAATTTGGAATTAGTGTTGAAGGTATTATTGCCAGTGCGGGTGTAGTAGGTTTAGCTGTTGGTTTCGGTGCGCAAACCATTGTTAAAGATATTATTACAGGGTTCTTTATTATATTTGAGAATCAATTCGACGTCGGAGACTATGTTAAAATCAATAGCGGTGGTACAACAGTTGCCGAAGGTACAGTGAAGTCAATAGGTTTAAGATCTACACGTATTAATACAATTACTGGAGAGTTAACAATTTTACCTAATGGTAGTATGGGTGAAATCACAAACTTCTCAATTACAAATGGATTCTCTATTGTAGAGATTCCTGTCTCAGTTGAAGAGAATTTAGATAAAGTAGAAAAACGATTAAACAAATTATTTACAGCAATGCGTAGTAAATATTATTTATTTATTACTGACCCGGTGGTTGAAGGTATTGACTCATTAGATGAAACCAAAGTGACTTTCAGAATATCAGCAGAAACGATACCTGGTGAAGGTGCTTCTGGTTCAAGAATCTTGCGTAAGGAGATTCAAAGAGTATTTGTTCAAGAAGGTATTAAATTACCACAACCTATTTATATTAAAAATAGTAGCCAACAAAGCAAATCCTAATTATTATTGAGGGGTAATTTCATGACGTCAAATTATGGAATAAATGATATAGTAGAGATGAAAAAACAACATGCATGTGGAACAAATCGCTTTAAAATTATTCGTATGGGTGCAGATATTCGCATCAAATGTGAAAATTGCCAAAGAAGTATTATGATTCCACGTCAAACGTTTAATAAAAAATTAAAGAAAATATTAGTATCACATCAAGATACTGAAAGTTAGGAGAATGATGAATGGCTTTAACAGCTGGAATTGTAGGATTACCAAACGTAGGTAAGTCTACACTATTTAATGCAATTACAAAAGCGGGTGCTTTAGCGGCAAACTATCCGTTCGCAACGATTGACCCAAACGTAGGTATCGTTGAAGTACCTGATGCACGTTTAAATAAATTAACTGAAATGGTGGAACCTAAAAAAACAATTCCTACGACTTTTGAGTTCACTGATATTGCAGGTATTGTTAAAGGTGCGTCTAAAGGTGAAGGTCTAGGAAATAAATTCTTATCCCATATTCGTGAAGTAGATGCGATTTGCCAAGTTGTGCGCGCATTTGATGATGAAAATGTTACACACGTATCAGGACGAGTAAATCCGTTAGATGATATTGAAGTTATTAATATGGAATTAGTATTAGCTGATTTAGAATCAGTTGAAAAACGTTTGCCAAGAATTGAAAAAATGGCTCGTCAAAAAGATAAAACAGCTGAAATGGAAATGCGTATTTTATCTAGAATTAAAGAAGCACTTGAAAATGGTAACCCAGTACGTAGTTTAGACTTTAACGATGAAGATCAAAAATATGTGAATCAAGCTCAACTATTAACATCTAAAAAAATGTTATACATTGCCAATGTTGGAGAAGATGAAATTGGTGATGAGGATAATGATAAAGTAAAAGCAATTAGAGAATATGCAGCTAAAGAAGATTCAGAAGTTATTGTTATCAGTGCTAAAATCGAAGAAGAAATTGCAACTTTAGACGACGAAGATAGAGAAATGTTCCTTGAAGACTTAGGTATTGAAGAACCTGGTTTAGACGTTCTTATTAAAACAACATATGAGTTACTAGGATTATCAACATACTTTACTGCTGGTGTTCAAGAAGTACGTGCATGGACATTTAGACAAGGTATGACAGCACCACAATGTGCAGGTATTATTCATACTGATTTTGAACGTGGCTTTATTCGTGCAGAAGTAACGAGCTATGATGATTACGTTGCCAATGGTGGCGAACAAGGCGCTAAAGAAGCGGGTAGACAACGTTTAGAAGGTAAAGAGTACATTATGCAAGATGGCGATATTGTACACTTTAGATTTAATGTTTAAAATAACACATTTGATGAATTATAAATTTGATATTTTATAAAATAAAAGCAGTGTAAGTTTCGCTTGGCTTAAGTGACGAGGGACTTACATTGCTTTTTATATAGGCTGTTGCATTATATCTTAAAAGAACGGTATAACCTTACTTGCTTCAATAATATCTTTGGTGCTAAAAAATTGTTTACCTTCTCCAGTATAAGCAGGTTCTAATATCATATTCGCTTTCGCTGAATATAACCACTCTGGATTGATACCGCAATTTAAGACTTCTTGAAATTCTTGAAAATCTTTATTCCAATCTAAATCTAATTGCATATTTTACACCTCACCAATATTATAGAACAAGTGTTCGTAAAAATAAAGTGTTATATGTAAATTTTTTAAGAAGTAAACCAGTTTGAAGTGACATTTGAATCAATATAGTTTGCATCAACATTTTGGTTGAGTTCAGGAGAATAGTAATTATCTGTATATTGCCATAATACTTTCTCTCTATTAGGTTCCTGTGCTTGATATGAAGCTAACCAATAACCATCATAAGCACTCACTGCGTTAGGCACATTATTAATCATAAAGTTCTCGTAAGAATAGAATAATACTTTTTTATTTCCAGCGAGTTGTTTCATTTCATCAACCCACGCTTTAGTTGCAGTATCAGCATCGCCAGAAGTGATTGAATTTTGTTCAAAATCATTCACATAAAATGACGCTTTAGGTGCACGATTATATAATGTTTTTGCTTCATAACGTGCGTCATCAGCATTTTCATACATACTATATGAATATACCCCGAATTTCATATTATTTTTATCTAGTAACGCTGAATTATTTTCTAAACATTGGTCGACATATTCAGAGCCATATTGACCTCTAATGATGATAAAGTCATAATCTTTTTTTAATTGTTTGACTTGGGCATCCGTTAAATTTCCTTGCCACTCTGAAATGTCTAACACACGTTCACCACTGTTTGTTGTTATTGCTTTAGATTTTGCTGAAAAGGTTGAACGATTACTTGTTGCATTGCTTTCTGTATTTGGATGTTTTGCAAGATACTTCTGATATCCATACCCCATTGTACCTTTCTCACTACCCTCACTTGATTCAGAAGCATTTGCATTTAATGCTCCAATAGAAGTTGCCATAATCGTTAAACACGCAATTGATGATGTTGCTTTTTTAATCATTTGAGCTCTCCTTTATATATATTAATTATAAAAATTTAAAAACAATAATATGTAAAATGCATTTGTGATGTTAGTATAAATAAAAATGATTCGCAACTTTATAAATGACGCGATAAATATGTATGAAAATAAAGTTATAAGCAATATAAAATAATGGACGTTAAGAAGTTGAATATTTATTGTAAAAAGTAATACTCTATGCTATAATTCTTGATTGTGAGTAATGAAAATTATTCCTTGCTTATCGTTAGTATTCGATAGGCCGCATAGACCACAAGGAGGTGCAAGTATAAAATGAGAACATATGAAATTATGTATGTCGTACGACCTAACATTGAAGAGGATGCTAAAAAAGCTGTTGTTGAACGCTTTAACGGTATCTTAGCTTCAGAAGGATCAGAAGTTTTAGAAGAAAAAGACTGGGGTAAACGCCGTCTTGCTTATGAAATTGAAGATTTCAAAGAAGGTTACTATAACATCGTACGCATTAAAACTGATAACAACAGAGCTACAGACGAATTCCAACGTTTAGCTAAAATCAGTGACGATATCATCCGTTATATCGTTATCCGCGAAGACCAAGATAAGTAATAAATTAATGGGGGCGTTTTAATGATAAACAGAGTTGTATTAGTAGGTCGTTTAACTAAAGATCCAGAATACAGAACCACTCCCTCAGGCGTAAGTGTAGCGACATTTACTCTAGCAGTTAATCGTACTTTCACGAATGCTCAAGGGGAACGCGAAGCTGACTTTATCAATGTTGTTGTATTTAGAAGACAAGCTGAGAACGTGAATAATTATTTATTCAAAGGTAGTCTAGCTGGCGTTGATGGTCGCATACAATCACGCAGTTATGAAAATCAAGAAGGTCGTCGTATCTTTGTTACTGAAGTTGTAGCTGATAGTGTTCAATTCCTTGAACCTAAAAATGCACAAGGTGGCCAACGTAATCAAGGTAATAATAACAATGATTTCCAAGACTACGGTCAAGGATTTGGTGGCCAACAATCAGGACAAAATACGTCATACAATAATAATAACTCATCAAACAATAAACAATCAGATAACCCATTTGCGAATGCAAACGGACCGATTGATATTAGTGATGATGACTTACCATTCTAATAACAAAATGAACTTATAAAATATCTTTCAGAAGGAGGTAATTAACCATGGCAGGTGGACCAAGAAGAGGCGGACGTCGTCGTAAAAAAGTATGCTATTTCACAGCAAATGGTATTACACACATTGACTATAAAGACACTGAATTATTAAAACGTTTTATCTCAGAACGCGGTAAAATCTTACCACGTCGTGTAACAGGTACTTCAGCTAAATATCAACGTATGTTGACAACAGCTATTAAACGTTCTCGTCATATGGCATTATTACCATACGTTAAAGACGAAAACTAATATATAATTAGTGTTTAAACCCCGTAGGCTTAAGGCTTACGGGGTTATTTTTATGCTTTGAAAATTGTGGGAAGGGCAGAACAAGGGCATCTTTAAAAGGTTCTATAATAAATTGGACTGATGACTAAAAATCATCAGTCCAATTTGACGTAGAGCCAAAATTTTTATTTTAAATGATCAACTGCGTATTGTGCTTCTTCTTCGGTGAATTTATAGCCATCTTTAGAAGAAAGCATGTCTTTGATGTCTTCTTTAGATGAATCGCCATCTTTATCTAAGTCTTTAGCTTTTTCTAAAGCATTCTCTTTAAAGTTAACGTCGATGTTATCTACCGCATATTGTGCTTCATCTTTAGTAAAGCCATCATAATCGACTAAATTTTTATATAATTCGCTTTTCGAATCATTTGAATCTTCCATATAACGTTCTGCATCTTTTAAAGCGTTCTTTTTGAAATCAGTTTTTAAGTGTTTGAGGGCATAGTCGCCTTCTTCTTTTGTGAATTGTTGTCCTTCATCTGAAGTGAGTTCTTCTTTCAGTTTTGATTTAGATGGATAAGAACGATCACTTGTTTTTTGGGCAGTTTTTAAAGCATTTTCTTTATAATCGATTTTGACATGTTTCATTGCATAATCAGCTTGGCTTTTAGTGAATTGACCACTATTATGATCATTTAATAAATAATCGTATAACTTAGATTTAGAAAAATGAAGATTATCATTTGTGTCTTCAGCAGTTCGTAAAGCATTTTTATTATAATCAATATCCTTCAGATGATTAACAGCATATTTTGATGTATCATAATAGCCATTTAACAATTCCTCCTTAAATTAGTAAGTACTTATTCTAATCATACATAAAATAAAAAAAGTACAATGGTTCATATATTTTTTTTACAAATAATTATTCAGAGGAATAGATTTTCTTTTACATAATTTTATAGGAAATTGAAATAATAGAGGAAGGCGATCTAAAAAATAAAAAAACATGCTTGTTATCTTCTAAATAGATAGCGTAACAAGCATGTGCGTTATTATAAGCGAATATCAATGTCATCAATTTGTTGTTGATATTCTTTGTATTTACTTTCAATTAACATTTGATATGGTGTATTGAAGAAATCTGCAAGAATCATTGCATCTTTAAATTTAGGCTCATGTTGATGATTTTCCCATTCCCATAATTGGTGGGGTTCATAATGTGTGCCGTATTTTTGATTTAATAATTCAGTTAATTCGTTAATTTCAAGATTTCTTTTAGTTCTTAAATTAAAAAGTGTATGTGAACTCATGAAACATAACCTCCCAAAATATCAACTTGTCGTTAAATTAATATTACTTACTTTCCTGTTCATTAATTAGTTCAACAAGTTTTATTAGTCTTTTATAGACAACCCAATTTATTTAACTATACTAGTCCTCTTTACAATAATTATCAAGTCTTTTAGTTTATATTTTTTAAATATGTTATCTTTAATTCTATAAATAAAAACAAAGGGGAATTTAATCATGAAAATATTTGATGCACATTTTCATATTATCGATTTTGATTTTCCAATTCATGAAAATAATGGCTATATGCCACCTTCTTATACAGTAGAAGACTATTTAGAGCGTACAAAGGATTTAAATATTATAGGGGGAACGATTGTATCTGGTTCATTTCAAGGGTTTGATCAAGATTATTTAACGACGGCATTAAATAAATTACAGGGTAAATTTGTTGGAACGACACAATTGCCTATATCGACATCAGACGAAGAAATCTATAGATTAAATGCAAAAGGTGTAAGAGGGATTAGATTTAACGTAAAACGCGGTGGTTCAGAAGATATTTCAAATATTAAAGCATTGGCTCAAAGAGTGTATGATTTAGTAGGTTGGCATACTGAAATTTACATCGAATCGAGCAAATTGAAAGAATATAAGACATTAATTAGCGAATTACCTCAAGTATCAATCGATCATCTTGGTTTGACGAAAGAAGGATTTGAAGATTTAAAAGCATTAGTCAATCAAGGTGTTTACGTTAAAGCTACTGGATTTGGACGCATTGAGGTTGACCCAGTAGAAACGATTAAAGCATTGATTGAAATAAACACAGATGCAGTGATGTTTGGTACAGACTTACCTTCTACGCGCGCAAACCGACCATTTAATGAACAAGATATTAAATTGATTCAAGATAATTTTGATAATGAAACTCAAGAAAAGATTTTTTATCGCAATGCATTAAAGTTTTATAGACTTTCAAAGTAATGTGATTCGTATTAATAGTGGCAGTGCAATAACGAGATATGGAGTAGTTGTTTTTTAATTTTTTATATAATTTAAGCTGTTTTTAGAAAAAAATTAAATAAATTTTTTATCAAAATGTTTATTTAACCTTATAGGTGGTATAAATAACGAGTATACAAAATAGAATATAAGGAGAATTCAATTATGGGCTTTATAGTTATGTTAATTGTCGGCGGATTAATCGGCTGGGTTGCCGGTATGATCATGGGTAAAGATATCCCAGGTGGTATCATCGGTAACATCATTGCAGGTTTAATCGGTTCTGCAGTAGGTAGTAAATTATTAGGTACATGGGGTCCTGTATGGGGCGGCGTACCAATTATCCCAGCATTAATCGGTGCAATTATTGTTATTTTCGTAGTTTCTTTAATTTTAAAAGCTATCAAAAAATAACAATAGATATGAAAAAAGAGCAAGTAGCAATCACTGTTATAAAAGTGATTACTACTTAGCTCTTTTTTTAGTTAATAAGTACTTGGTTATCGTGTATATCGTCATAATCGTAGTTTTTGATAATTTCACAACCTAACGGATGTCTACCATTGTCAACGTGATTATTAATATCTTCTAGTACTTTTAGAATTTCATATTCAGGTGTTTCGACATTAAAAGAATATCTAAATACATGCCCATGATCCGATTTAACTGTTGCAATAAGTTCTTCATTTCTCATTTTATAGCCTAGTAATTCCATTATTGATCCCCCCAATAAGTTTGATTACTTACCTATAATGTAGCACTTCAATACGCCTAATGACAGGGATTTTACTTAAATGTTAATGATTATCATTTCACTTTTATCTTATGATAGGAATCTAAATGGAATGAAAGCAGAGGCTTAAAAAAGGACATAAAAAGAGGGTGACGTCGGGTTAAGGCGTCACCCAGGAGTATTATGTTCATGAATATAAAAGACTTTGTAGTTATTATTAACTACACATTAATAGTATCATGTTACTAGCTATTATGATAATAATAAACATACAAAAATAACGAAAAATTTTTATTAATATTAAAAGTGTAAAAACGATTGATTGAAGTACACATTTTAAAGAAATTAATATTTAGAAATGCAATCAAAAAATAGATACTTTAGACTTACCGAAGCCTTACATTAATAGGAAATATATGCCATAATTTATATAATTAATTTGTTGAGGTGTAGCATATGGAAGGTATCTTAACGTTTATAACAATCACGCTACTTATCATAATTGTTCCGGGTCCGGACTTTTTGATCGTTATGAAAAATACGATTAACTCTGGAAAAATGAATGGTGCTATGGCAGCATTTGGCATTACTTCTGCACATATTATATATTCAACTTTAGCAGTTTTTGGGATTATATATATTTTAACGAGCTTATACTTCGTCTTTCTAATTATTAAAGTTTTAGGAGCATGTTATTTAATTTATTTAGGCATTCAAAGTATACGTCATGCACGACAATCTATGAACTTTAATACTGATAGTATGGTAGAAACTAGTGGTATGAAGTATTTCACATCTTATAGACAAGGGTTTTTAAGTACGATTTTAAATCCTAAAGCCTTGCTTTATTATGTGAGCATTTTGCCTCAGTTTTTATCAACCGGTGGTATAGCGATGAAATCACAAGTAGCAATTTTATCACTTATCGTGATTTTTGTTATTTTAATTTGGTTTTTGTTTTGTGTCTTTGTATTTCAATATATTAAATTATTATTTAGTAATCCTAAAGTTAAATCGATTTTTGATTATGCGGTAGGTACGATTTTAATTGGACTATCAATTAATCTATTGTTTAGTAAGAGTAGTTAATCTTCCGGAAAATGAGGGACAATACATAATGAAAATTTATTTAGTGAGACATGGTGAATCGCAATCTAACTATGATAATAAACATAATCGTGCGTATTTCTGTGGTCAATTAGATGTACCATTGACCAAGAAAGGTATAGAAGGTGCACAAGCTTTAGAAAGCTACTTTATAGACAAGGATATTGATCATGTTTATGTTTCAGATTTAACACGTACGCAAGAAACATATAATAATATCTTTCCTTATGATATACCAACGACGATAACATCAATATTACGTGAGCGTTCTTTAGGCGTGTTTGAGGGCGAATATAAAGACAAATTAATGCAAGATGAACAATATCATCGCTACTTTAATCATCCTGATTACAAAGATTTTAGACATAGTTTTACGCAGAAAGCCCCTAAAGGTGAAAGTTATAGAGATGTATTTAATAGAGTTAAATCTTTCTTTGAAAATAAAATCGACAAGAAAGATGACGTTATTGTGGTAATCGCGCATCAAGTGGTCATCAGATGTATCCTAGTATACTTTAATATCATTACAGAAGATGAAGCTTTGGAGCAAAATATTGAGAACTGTAAACCATATCCTATCGATATATAGTCAAATTCCCAACTTGAGCTAAGTTGGGAATTTTTATATGGCTTCTATTTATCTAAAACATCAGATTTAATGTGTTTTTCATCTAAGAATTTTTGGATTTTCTTTTGTTGTTTACCATTAACATCACCAGCATAATGCGTAGGTACATCTACGACGTTGATTGTATTTTGAGGTTCATAATTCAATTCTTCAATACTTTTATCTACGTCAGCAATCGTACTGTTTAATGCGTGGAAATAATTGATGATACGGTCAACATTGTCTTTATAACCACTAGGAAGTGTATTATTTTCAACAAATTTTTTGAAATGCAAATCATTTTTAACAGCTATATTTGATAAATTACTAAGTTTCTTAGCTTGTTTATTAGTAATTCGTGTTTGACCTGTACTTTGACTGTCAATTTTACTCTGCATGACATATTTATTATCTAAGATATCGCTATTAACATCTAAGTATTTCTTAATAGCTTTATTCATCTCATCTTCACTAAGTTTTTGACCTTTTTTATTAGATGTGAAAATATCTTTATTAGTTAAATCTTTAGCGCTTTTAGGTGCATTGACGCCGTTGCTGTGATGATCTTCAGCATCGTCATCTTTTTGTGGGGCACATGCACTTAAAGTGAGTAATAATGATAACAACACACCTAGAATTATACTCTTCTTCATAGATTCCAATAATCTCCTTTGTAAGTAAAACATCTACATTTAAACATAACAATAGAGTATCACTTCTAGAAAAAGAATTGAATGTTTAATGCTTAAATTAATGAACAATCTTTGAACAATTTGTGGCAATGATTCACTTACATGTTTTGAATTTCTTCAATTGCATTGCTTTTGGAAAATATAAAATTGTTCTTTTATATATAAGGATAGAGATGCTAACAAGACAAAGACTTCCAATTTTTAATCTACAAATGAAGATTAGTATAGATAAGGTGAAATTAACACAAAAGCAGAGGCCCTTATATGAGCCTCTGCTAAGTATGAAGATATTTGATAGGTTAAGTGTTTGTATAGGATAAGAGAGAAGTTGATAAAAACTTCTAATATATCCTCAAAAAATTATTAATTTCTAATGATATAATCAAAGGCGTTTAATCCAGCATTAGCACCGGCACCCATAGAAATAATAATTTGTTTATTTTTTTGGTCGGTAACATCGCCAGCAGCAAAAATACCTGGAACATTTGTATTATTATTGCGATCAATAACAATTTCGCCACGGTTATTTAATTCTACTGCGTCACCGATCCAACTTGTATTTGGCACTAAGCCAATTTGTACAAAGATACCATCTAAGCTTAATTCTTTCATTTCGCCAGATTGTAAATCTTCATAACTAATACCTGTTACATGATCATCACCTAAAACTTCTGCAGTTCTTGCGTTTGTTTCGATGTCTACGTTTGATAGAGAACGTAAACGATCTTGTAATACATTATCTGCTTTTAGTTCAGATGAATATTCGAATAATGTAACGTGTTTAACAATACCTGCTAAATCAATCGCTGCTTCAACACCTGAGTTACCGCCACCAATAACTGCAACGTTTTTATTTTCAAATAAAGGACCGTCACAGTGAGGACAGAAGGCTACACCTTTGTTGATTAAGCGATCTTCGCCAGGAATGTTTAGCTTACGCCAACTTGCACCTGTTGAAATAATTGCAGTTTTCGTTTCTAATACTGCATTATTTTCAAGTGTTACACGAATTGCTTGGTCTGTTTTCTCAATGTTAGTAGCACGGATGCCTGTCATTGTATCAATGTCATAGTCATCGATATGTGCTGCTAAATTTGCAGAGAATTGAGAACCAGTTGTTTCTTTAACAGTAATAAAGTTCTCGATACCAGCTGTGTCATTAACTTGACCACCGATACGATCAGCGACAATACCTGTGCGCAACCCTTTACGAGCAGTATAAATTGCAGCACTACCACTAGCTGGTCCACCACCAATGATTAAAACATCATATGGTTCTTTATTTTCATATTCAGAAGCATCCTGTGTACTTCCTAATTGACTTAAAATATCTGAGATAGTCATACGACCATTACCGAATTCTTCACCATCTAGGAATACTGCCGGCACAGCCATGATATCTTCTGATTCATCACGAAAGACTGAACCATCAATCATTGTATGTGTGATATTTGGGTTAATCACACTCATTAAGTTTAATGCTTGAACAACGTCTGGGCATTTTTGACAAGTTAAACTTACATACGTTTCGAAGTTGTAGTTACCTTCTAAACCTTTAATTTGATCAATGATTGATTGTTTTTCTTTAGGTGCACGACCACTTACTTGTAAAATTGCTAATACAAGTGAATTGAATTCGTGACCTAATGGAATACCAGCAAACGTAATGCCTGTATCTTCTTCAGGTTTACTTACTGAGAAGCTTGGCGTACGTTTTAATTCTTGTTCTACAATCGTAATATGGTCAGACATTTCAGCGATTTCATCTAAAAGTTCTTTTAATTCTTTAGATTTGTCATCAGAACCAATACTAGCTCTGAATTCGACATCGCCTTCCATAAGTCCTAAAAGTTGTTGTAATTGTTGTTTTAAATCAGCATTAAGCATTATTTAATGCCTCCTTAAATTTTACCTACTAAGTCTAATCCTGGTTGTAATGATTCAGAACCTTCTTCCCATTTAGCTGGGCATACTTCACCTGGATGTTGACGTACATATTGAGCGGCTTTGATTTTGTTTACTAATGTGCTAGCGTCACGACCAATACCATCAGCATTGATTTCAGCTGCTTGAACAACGCCGTCTGGGTCGATGATGAATGTACCACGTTGAGCTAAACCAGCTTCTTCATCTAATACATCGAAATTACGAGTGATTGTTTGAGAAGGGTCACCAATCATATTGTATTGAATTTTGCTGATTGCATCTGAATGATCGTGCCAAGCTTTGTGTACGAAATGAGTATCAGTTGATACTGAGAATACATTTACGCCTAAATCTTGCAATTTATCATATTGGTTTTGTAAGTCTTCTAATTCAGTTGGACATACGAATGAGAAGTCAGCAGGGTAGAAACATACTACACTCCAAGAACCTTTTAAATCATCTTGGCTTACTTCTTTGAATTCGTCTTTTTTAGGATCATAAGCTTGCGCTGTGAATGGTAGAATTTCTTTATTGATTAATGACATAACTTAAATTCCTCCTGAGTTTTCGTATAAATTAATTAGAACTACATAATAATCATTGCTTGATTATAATAATTCTAATTTCTTAAATATTATTATTGCATTTCATTTCTTATTCGTCAACTTAATACACTTGAGTGTACGTTTGGACTGATTTCTTGCGTTTGAATAGGTTTTATAAATAGTTTGTTAAGAAAGTAAAGAACGCTTTAAATTTCTGCTTTTTACTTTAATCATGTTTATTTCCAACGCCTCTGTCTATCAATTATCCTTTTTCATTCTCAACTAAACATAACTATTTGATAATAGAAAATAATTATTTTCTACATTTGGAACACTTTTAAGCATATAAATTTTAACGGTTATTATGAGAATAAATTATAAACAACAAAATGATAGACTGAAACATGAATTAAACGGTTTCAGTCTATCATTTTATTAATCAATTACTTTCACAGTAACGCTTCCCACTTTGTCATATTCAGCGGTATAAGTACCTTGTTCTAGATTTAAAGGAGAAATAAATGTTCCAGATGAAATAAATTGTCCTTTTTTCAAAGATTTGCCGTGTGAATGTAACTTTTTATTTAGCCATTTGACTGCCTCAACTGGGTTTCCTAGGACTTCGCTTGAATGACCAGTCTCGATTGGTTTATCATCTTTGAATAATTTTAAATTAATATCCGCAAAAGCTTCATAATCTAATGGTGCTACACGTTCGCCTACGACAATTAGACCTGTAGCGGTATTATCTGAAATCAAGTCTCCTAATGTAAAGTTAGGGAACCAGTCTTTATAACGTGCATCTGGAATTTCAATACCAGGTGCGATTTTTACGCTTTCTAATATTGTTTGGGTATCCGCATCTTCAGGTAAGTCAGCCGTTAACTCAAAAATAATTTCAGGTTCTAATAATGGGGCGAAAAGTGTTGATAAAGAAACACCGTGACCATTCTCAATGACTTGATGAGATAATATTGTCCCATAGGCTGGCTCATCGGTATTAGCAATGGCTTGTGTCGCAGCACTTGTCATACTGACTTTATAACCTTTAACAGGCACGTTCTTGTCATCTTGAATTTGTAGAATTAAATCGTCTTGTGTTTGATATGCTTCGGGTTCGCTAATATCAAACGTTTTACTTACAAATTCAATAGGTTCTTTAGAAATATAAGCTTGGAATAGGGCATTAGATACATCTTTGTTTGGCTTAGTCATGATATCTCTCCTTAAATATCTGAAAATTGTTACTATTATGATAACTATAAAAGCTTAATCATGCAAATTGTTTGTAGACTATAGTAGTTATGGTTCTTTTTAAAAGCAAAATAAAATACAAATTGTTACGATATAAGTAATAGATTAGAAAGGGTGAATGTAATGGCAGATTATGTTTATGATTTAATGAAAAGACATCATTCAGTAAGAAAGTTTAAAGATAAGCCACTTAATGATGAAACGATTAAGAAATTAGTAGAAGCAGGACAAAGTGCGTCTACTTCAAGTTATTTACAAACCTATTCAATCATTGGTGTTGACGATCCACAAATTAAGAAACAATTAAAAGAAGTATCAGGACAATCCTATGTTGTCGATAATGGTTATTTATTTGTATTTGTTTTAGATTATTATCGTCATAGTCTTATTAATGAAGTTGTGGAAACAAATATGGAAACATCATTTGAATCTGCAGAAGGATTGTTAGTTGGCGCCATTGATGTAGCTTTAGTTTCTGAAAATGTTGCACTAGCAGCCGAAGATATGGGTTATGGCATTGTATATCTAGGGTCATTACGAAATGATGTTGGACGAGTTCGAGAAATTCTAGATTTACCTGAATATGCTTTCCCATTATTTGGTATGGCAGTAGGTGAGCCAGCAGATGATGAAAATGGCGCACCAAAACCGCGTTTGCCTTTTGAACACGTATTCCATAAAAATGTATATAACAGTAATGCAAAAGATCAAAAAGATGATTTAGAAAAATATGATGAAAAAATTAGTAATTATTATAAAGAACGAACTAATGGAGAACGAAGTGAAACATGGTCGCAACAAGTTTCAACGTTTTTAAGTGGTAAAACACGTTTAGACATGCTTGAACAATTAAACAAAGCAGGATTAATGAAGCGATAAAATAATATATTAAAAGCGTAGCCAACCATTACGATTTTTAAGGAACCGTAACGTTTTGGCTACGCTATTTATAGTTTCATATTTTAATTAGTTGATAAATCTCCATATTCAGTTGAATTGAATTTATCTTTATCTAAGTTACCAGTAAGTCTAGCGGTACCTGTACCTGCTAACATTGAGTCATTTACATTTAATGCCGTTCTACCCATATCAATAATTGGTTCAATTGAAATGAGTACACCAGCGAGTGCTACTGGTAAATTTAATGTTGATAAAACTAGGATAGAGGCAAATGTAGCACCGCCACCAACACCAGCAACACCGAATGAACTAATTACTACAACACCAATTAAAGTTAAGATAAATGGTAAGTCAACGTCTACTTTAGCAACGGGTGCAACCATAATCGCTAGCATAGCTGGATAAATACCGGCACATCCGTTTTGGCCGATTGATAGACCAAATGAAGCAGAGAAGTTGGCGATGCCATCAGGTACGCCTAAACGTTGTGTTTGTGTTTGAATATTTAAAGGTAATGCACCTGCACTTGAACGAGAAGTAAAGGCAAATATTAGTACTTCAAGCGTCTTTTTAGCGTAACGTACAGGATTGATACCCATTATAGATAGTAAGATTAAATGAATAATATACATTGTGATTAATGCAGCATAAGATGCCACCATGAATTTACCTAATGTCCAAATGGCACCAAAATCACTTGTAGCAATCGTAGATGCCATAATAGCAATGATACCGTATGGTGTAAGTCTTAATACAAAAGTAACGATAGACATAACTAGCGCGTAAATAGCATCAATACCACGTTTTAATAAGCTTCCACTTTCAGGTTGTTTACGTGCAACACGAACATAAGCAAAGCCAACGAATATTGCAAATATAACTACTGCAATAGTAGAAGTAGTTCTTTGTCCTGTGAAATCTAGGAATGGATTGCTAGGTAATAATTCCAAGATTTGTTGTGGTAACGTATTGGCAGTTAAATCTTTAGCTTGATGGCTAATTTCACTTCCGCGTGAATGTTCAGCACTTCCTAAATCAATACTTGATGCATCTAAATGAAATACAAGTGCGTAAAAAATGCCTACAATAGCTGCTATAGCTACTGTTCCGATTAAGAACATAAAAATATAAGTACCAATTTTAGCGAATTTATCACCAATTTGTATTTTACTAAATGCAGAAACGATTGATATGAAGATTAATGGCATGACAATCATTTGAAGTAATGCAACATAGCCATCACCGACGATACTAAACCAATCGGTAGTTGTTTTTAGTACTTTTGAGTCAACACCATAAATGAGGTGTAGTGCGATACCAAAGACGATGCCAATTCCTAAAGCTGTAAATACTCTTTTAGGAAATGAAACATGCTTTTTGGCCATTATAAGTAAGCCAATAAGGAATAAAATCATTATTATAATATTAATAACTGTAAAAAGTGTCCCCATAAATGAATCTCCTTTATAAAATTAATCCCGACTTTCTTAATAAGGATAATACTATTTAAAATGTATTTCAATGCTTCATAATAAAAAGTATAATTTATAAATTTTTGAAAAATTCAAAATATTTATGGTATTAAATTTTTTGGAGTTTTAATTTTAATTAAATATAAAGTAATCAATAAATAAATTTGTGATTTCTGATTTAGGGCTTAAGGAAGTTGAGTGGAATAAGTAAATGGTTATAGCGATATCAGAATAGCTGACTTAAAAAAATAGAATACAAAAAAGCGGGACGAGGACAGAATGCTTTTGAATTCGTAGGTCCAGTCCCGTAAATATAACGAGAGCTGAGTAAGGCTTAATTTAAAGCACCTTCTCAGCTCAGTTAGCTACTGCGAATTTGCAATGTAGCTTTTTTATATAAATTTGTTTTAAATTCGTCCGATTTAAATATGCTTAGTATTTCAATAATAAGCAATTATAAATTAAATAATCTCGCGAAAAATCCTTTTTGTGAAGAAGATTGAGATTGTTGTGAAGTAATATCTTCTTTTAATGTATCTATAGATTGTTGATTATTGTCATTAATTTCTTTTACTAATTTATTTTGTGTATATTCCGATTGCTCTTTTTGAGCAGTTTGAATAGCCTCTTGAGAATTTTGGATAGCTAGTAATGATTGATTATTAGCATCTAACTTTTCAGTAATTTGGCTTTGAAGTTCTTTTAATTCATTTTGTTGTTGATGTACTTGGCTAATCATTTGGCCAAGCATTTGACGTTCTTCACGCATTTTTTGAATTTCAGTACGCAATTCATCTACTAATTGCGTTGCGCTTTGGTCCGTAGGTAATTGTTCATTATCTTCTTTAACGATTACTTGTAAGAAGTCTTTTCTTTTTCAAGCTCTTCAAAAGCTAAATCGTAACTATTGGTTTGTTTGACTTTTTCTGCAATATCTTGGAAAAGTTCTACATCTTCTTCTTTAAAATCAGTAGCTTCACGACCACGGTATTCCGTCTTACTTAGTTGATAGCCACGTTCTTCTAAATGTTGGACAATTTTACGGACTTGTTTTTCACTTAGTTCAACACGTTGAGCGAATTCTTTTGTTAACATAGCTGAGAGTCCTTTCATATCTTTAATTTATGTACACTGACGTCTGTCTTCGGTCAACCCTTTGTATCGCTCTTTTCAAGTGTTCTTATGAGGGTAAGCGTAAATTCATTTGTTCTAAAAGAGGATAAATAATTTCTCTTGATATCCCATTGGCAAATACATATTTAAGGATATAGTTAGATTTTACGCTTGCAGGATAGATGTCTTTAGTAAGTTCAATATTAGATTTAATGAACAAATCAACTTCAAAAGGCAACTCAGTTTTCGTATAGTTTGGATGGACGTAGTCAAGTTCTGTTTGTCTTTCAAAACCATTTTCAAATAACAATAATTGGCGATGGGTAAGGTCTTTTTTATTCATTGTTTCATCTAGACTATTATCTTTTGGAACTTCTATCATCATAAAGTTGATGTCACGAGAGTGGACTTTGTTAGACAATTTATTAAGTTGTTTCTCGATTTCATCTAATGTTTCAGCTATAAATGCATCATGATTTTCATTATTTGTTGCTAATAAGTGAATTAGAAATGCTGAATTTGTTGTTGCTTCATAGTGTGCAGTTGCCATGCTAGCAATTTGATCATTTTCTATACCAACAATAATAGCGTAATCGTTTTCAGTTTTATTATTTTGTAATGACTTTTTGATGATAGTGCTATCTTCGTAAAAATCTACATCAACTTGCTGATTATAAAATTCTAAAGCTTTATCGAAATAGTCATCATTTAGTGATTGAATTGCATGAAACTTCATCATGTCACCCCCACGATATTTTGTTTTAGTATAGCACAATTCAAAACTATGTCGTCATTAATAGAAAAAAGGATGACTAATAAAAATACCGCAAAACAAACTTATAATGAGTTCATTTTACGGTATTGTATTTCAAAATTAAGTGATAATTATGATTTAGGACCTTTTGATTCGTTTGCATAATGCGTGATATCAATTTCTTCATAAGCAGCATTGTGTTCTTCTACTTCTTTGTGTGAAGAATTATCTTTGTTAGCGATGACTAAGTATTTATCATTTAAGATTTCTTTTTTATATTTTTCAAATTGATCTTCAGATAAATCGTAACGAGATAAAACAGCTGCTTCGCCATCTTCACCTGTTAATAATTTAGACATACGGTCACTAAATGAACCACTTGTAGCAATAAGTGTGACTTGAGAATCATGTAAATCATCTAAATGTAATTTACTTTTACTTACAACTGTTAATTCATTTTCTGAATAACCTTCAGCTTTTTTCTTATCAATAGCATTATAAATTTCATCTTGATTATCTAATACAGTAATATCTGACATGTTAATCGCCCTCCATCTTTCGTCCTACTTATTAGTAAAAATATACCCTTAAGAATATTTGTAAAACGCATCTACAATTATTATATAATTAAATAAGATAGGTTTACAAATAGAGTTAGGAACAATTTTGTGAAACGTTTTCATATATAAAATCGACAATAGAGGGGCTAAACGCTATATAAGGATATTGAAAATAAGGCGAAAATTTGCTATTATCATTAAATAATTTATATCGCTCATATAATCTAAAGGATATGGCTTTAGGAGTTTCTACCATGTTGCCACAAACGACATGACTATGAGTTCAGCATCAATACATAATAGAAGATAATGCTTATTTAAATGCCATTTAAAAATACTGACGTAGAAGTTGTTTAGCTTTGGAGCTTGTACTTTTCAAATAAACTCTATGAGAATGAACAAATTTTAAAATTGTACAGTGTTTATAGAATGACACATTTAAATGAATACTTCTTGAAAC
Organism: Staphylococcus taiwanensis; assembly: GCA_020544305.1. Lineage (NCBI taxonomy): Bacteria > Bacillati > Bacillota > Bacilli > Caryophanales > Staphylococcaceae > Staphylococcus > Staphylococcus taiwanensis. The sequence goes on along the minus strand of CP058667.1, from coordinate 2,460,397 downwards.
TGCAAAAGTAATGTATTGCCTGTTCACTCATGGATCCTGAGACTTTTAACGAAGTTTGAGGATTTTTTTGTATACAATTTTAGGAGGTTTTGACGTGGAATCGCTTAGACAGAAAGTCAAAGAAGATGGCGTAGTTATTGATGAAAAGATTTTAAAAGTAGATGGTTTTCTTAACCACCAAATCGATGCAAAGTTAATGCATGATGTAGGCAAAACATTTTATGAACAGTTTAAAGATAAAGGTGTAACTAAGGTTTTAACAATCGAAGCATCTGGTATTGCTCCGGCTATCATGGCGTCATTACATTTTGATGTGCCATGCTTATTTGCTAAAAAGGCTAAACCTAGCACGTTAAAAGATGGTTTTTATAGTACGGATATACACTCTTTTACGAAAAACAAAACAAGCACTGTTATCGTGTCAGAAGAGTTTTTAGATGAAAATGACACAGTATTAATTATTGATGATTTTTTAGCAAATGGAGATGCATCTTTAGGATTATATGATATTGCACAACAGGCTAAAGCTAAAACAGTAGGCATTGGTATTGTTGTCGAAAAAAGTTTCCAAGATGGTAGACAGAGATTAGAAGAAGCAGGATTAAACGTTTCTTCATTATGTAAAGTAGCCTCTTTAAAAGGAAATGAAGTTACTTTATTAGGTGAAGATGAATGAAAAATTTCATTTTAAGTCTTCAACACTTATTGGCCATGTATGCAGGGGCGATTTTAGTACCCATTATTGTAGGTACAAGTCTTAAATTTACACCTGAACAAATTGCGTACCTAGTAACTGTTGATATTTTTATGTGTGGTGTTGCTACATTTTTACAAGCAAATAAAGTGACAGGTACAGGATTACCAATTGTATTGGGATGTACATTTACAGCCGTAGCGCCAATGATTTTAATCGGTCAAACGAAAGGTTTAGACGTGTTATACGGGTCACTATTCGTATCAGGGATTTTGGTTGTAATTATAGCGCCATTCTTCTCATATTTAGTTAAGTTCTTTCCACCAGTGGTGACAGGAAGTGTAGTAACGATTATTGGGATTAATTTAATGCCAGTAGCGATGAACTACTTAGCCGGTGGGGAAGGCGCTAAAGATTATGGGAATCCAAAGAATTTAATTTTAGGTGGCGTGACGTTAGTTATTATTCTTATCTTACAACGCTTTACTACTGGATTCCTAAAGTCAATCGCAATTTTAATTGGACTTATCGCCGGAACAATTTTAGCAAGTGTGATGGGAGTAGTCGATGTTAAACAAGTCGGAGATGCACACTGGATAGGAATTCCACAACCGTTTCGTTTCTCAGGATTCGGATTCGATATCGGTGCTATCCTTGTATTTACGATTGTAGCGATTGTGAGCTTAATAGAATCGACAGGTGTATACCATGCGTTAAGTGAAATAACAGGAAGAAAGCTTGAACGTAAAGATTTCCGCAAAGGTTACACTGCGGAAGGTCTTGCAATCATACTAGGATCTATCTTTAACTCATTTCCATACACTGCGTATTCACAAAACGTAGGACTAGTATCTCTGTCAGGTGCAAAGAAAAATAAAATTATATATGGCATGGTTGTCTTGCTTTTAATATGTGGATGCATCCCTAAGTTAGGTGCTTTAGCCAATATCATTCCTCTACCAGTTTTAGGTGGAGCGATGATTGCAATGTTTGGCATGGTAATGGCTTATGGTGTTAGTATTTTAGGACATATTAATTTTAAAAATCAAAATAATTTATTGATTATTGCTGTCTCTGTTGGTTTAGGAACAGGTATTAGCGCAGTGCCACAAGCATTTAAAGCTTTAGGAGAACAGTTTGCATGGTTAACACAAAATGGCATTGTATTAGGTGCTATTTCAGCAATTATTCTTAATTTCTTTTTTAATGGTCTAAAGTATAAACAAAGTGAAGAAAATGTGAAATAATAGGACTAACTATATTAAATGGAGGCTGTATTATAAATGTGGGAAAATAAGTTTGCTAAAGAATCTTTAACTTTTGACGATGTTTTGTTAATTCCGGCTGAATCAGACGTTTTACCAAGTGACGTAGATTTAAGCGTTGAATTATCAGATAGAATTAAATTAAATATTCCAGTTATCTCAGCTGGTATGGATACAGTAACAGAATCTAAAATGGCGATTGCGATGGCGCGTCAAGGTGGTTTAGGTGTTATCCATAAAAATATGGGTATTGAAGAGCAAGCTGAAGAAGTACAAAAAGTTAAACGCTCAGAAAATGGTGTTATTACTAACCCATTCTTCTTAACTCCAGATGAAAGTGTATATGAAGCAGAAGCTTTAATGGGTAAATACCGTATTTCAGGTGTGCCTATCGTGCGTGATCACAGTTCTAGAGAATTAGTAGGTATTATCACTAATCGTGACTTACGTTTTATTGAAGACTTCTCAATCAAAATTTCTGACGTAATGACAAAAGAAGATTTAATTACAGCTCCAGTTGGTACAACTCTAGAGGAAGCGGAAACGATTCTTCAAGAACACAAAATCGAAAAATTACCTTTAGTTGAAAATGGCCGTTTAGAAGGTTTAATTACAATTAAAGATATTGAAAAAGTTCTTGAATTCCCTTATGCAGCAAAAGATGCGCATGGTCGTTTATTAGCAGCAGCAGCTATTGGTACATCTAAAGATACTGAAATTCGTGCTCAAAAATTAGTCGAAGCTGGTGTAGATGCATTAATTATTGATACAGCACATGGTCACTCTAGTGGTGTAATTAAACAAGTTAAGAAAATGAAAGAAACATACCCTGAAATCACAATTGTTGCAGGTAACGTTGCGACAGCTGAAGCAACACGTGCATTGTTTGAAGCAGGTGCTGATGTTGTTAAAGTGGGTATTGGACCTGGTTCAATTTGTACAACTCGTGTCGTTGCAGGTGTGGGTGTACCTCAAATTACTGCAGTTTACGATTGTGCAACAGAAGCACGTAAACACGGTAAAGCTATTATTGCTGATGGTGGTATTAAATTCTCAGGCGATATTATTAAAGCATTAGCAGCTGGTGGACATGCTGTAATGTTAGGTAGTTTATTAGCTGGTACTGAAGAAAGCCCTGGCGCAACTGAAGTATTCCAAGGTAGACAATACAAAGTTTATCGCGGTATGGGTTCTTTAGGTGCTATGGAAAAAGGTTCAAACGACCGTTACTTCCAAGAAGACAAATCACCTCGTAAATTCGTACCAGAAGGTATTGAAGGACGTACAGCATATAAAGGTCCATTACAAGATACAGTATATCAATTAATGGGTGGCGTTAGAGCTGGTATGGGTTATACTGGTTCACCTGACTTGAAAACATTACGTGAAGAAGCGCAATTCACTCGTATGGGTCCTGCTGGTTTAGCAGAAAGTCATCCACATAACGTACAAATTACTAAAGAATCACCTAACTACTCATTTTAATTGAACATGATGTCGTTAGAGTAAATATTGTTATATAAACATAGGGGACGCTTTTCAATTTAAATATTGCTATTATAAGTGGTTGTGCATTTTCAGAAAGACTTTAATAACAATATGTTAGGGAAGGCGTTTCTCTATAATTTACATAAATTAAATCCAAAGGAGATTCACAATTATGGAAATGGCTAAAGAACAAGAGTTGATTCTTGTCTTAGACTTCGGTAGTCAATATAATCAACTGATTACACGTCGTATTCGTGAAATGGGCGTATACAGTGAATTACATGACCATGAAATTTCTATCGAAGAAGATTAAGCGTATGAATCCTAAAGGTATTATCCTTTCAGGTGGCCCTAATTCAGTGTATGAGGAAGGTTCATTCACAATTGATCCTGAAATTTACAACTTAGGCATCCCGGTATTAGGTATTTGTTACGGTATGCAATTGACGACGAAACTTTTAGGCGGAAAAGTAGAACGCGCTAATGAACGTGAATATGGTAAAGCAATTATTAACGCAAAATCAGACGATTTATTCTTCGGTTTACCTTCAGAACAAACAGTATGGATGAGCCACTCTGATAAAGTAATTGAAATTCCAGAAGGGTTCGAAGTGATTGCGGATAGCCCAAGTACAAATTATGCCGCAATTGAAGATAAAGAACGTCGTATTTACGGTGTACAATTCCATCCTGAAGTACGTCATACAGAATTTGGTAATGATTTATTAAGAAACTTCGTACGTCGTGTATGTGATTGTACAGGCGAATGGACAATGGAAAACTTCATTGAAATTGAAATTGAAAAAATTCGTGAACGTGTGGGCAATCGCAAAGTCTTATGTGCAATGAGCGGTGGCGTCGATTCATCTGTAGTAGCCGTCTTATTACATAAAGCAATTGGTGACCAATTGACATGTATCTTTGTAGATCACGGTTTACTTCGTAAAGGCGAAGGCGACATGGTAATGGAACAATTTGGTGAAGGATTCGACATGAATATTATTCGTGTCAATGCACAAGAACGTTTCATGAATAAACTTAAAGGTGTATCTGACCCTGAACAAAAACGTAAAATTATCGGAAATGAATTTGTGTATGTGTTCGACGATGAAGCGGCTAAATTAACAGATGTTGATTTCCTAGCACAAGGTACATTGTATACTGACGTGATTGAGTCAGGTACTAAAACTGCACAAACGATCAAATCTCACCATAACGTAGGCGGATTACCTGAAGACATGGAATTTGAGCTAATCGAGCCAATTAACACGTTATTTAAAGATGAAGTGCGTGCATTAGGTATTGAATTAGGTATTCCTGAACATTTAGTATGGAGACAGCCTTTCCCAGGTCCAGGTTTAGGAATCCGTGTATTAGGTGAAATTACTGAGGATAAATTAGAAATCGTACGTGAATCAGATGCGATTTTACGTGAAGTTGTACGTGAAGAAGGTCTTGAAAGAGACATTTGGCAATACTTCACAGTATTACCAGGTATCCAATCTGTAGGTGTTATGGGAGATTATCGTACGTATGATCATACAGTAGGAATCCGTGCAGTAACATCTATCGACGGTATGACAAGTGACTTCGCCCGCATTGATTGGGAAGTCTTACAAAAGATTTCAAGTCGTATCGTAAACGAAGTAGACCACGTTAACCGCGTAGTCTATGACATTACTTCTAAGCCACCAAGCACTATAGAATGGGAGTAAGAGTCAACAAATAAGTATAGGCTAGAAACACCTTTATAATAGGGTTTCTAGCCTTTTTTAATATGAGAGGTTAAAAAATGAGATTAAGTAAAATTGAACTACACGAAAAGGATTATCCCAGAGCAGTAGATATTTGGGAGCGTTCAGTTATAGCTACACATGATTTTTTAAAAGAGAGCGATAGAATACAACTTAAAAAGGAAATACCAACATACTTCCCATATGTAGAAGCATATTTATGGTTTGCCGGGAATGACATCATTGGCTTTTCCGGAACTCATGATTTAAATTTAGAAATGTTATTTTTAGATCCTAAATACTTTAAACAAGGTTATGGAACTGAAATACTGCAAACTTTAATTCAAGAATATAAGGTTCAATATGTGGATGTAAACAAAGATAACCCCAATGCCTTGGCGTTTTATCTCAGAAATGGATTCAAAAAATATGATGAATCTTCAAAGGATGGACAAGGCAGGGATTATCCTATAGTACATCTTAAATTGTAAGTCACTTTATTTCTTCCATTCCATGAGTAGCTTTTTATGATTCGTTTTATCGATGTTTGAATCAATTGTTTCAAATCCTAATTGCGTATAAAAATGTACTGCTCTGTTGTTTAATGCGAATACTTTTAACGTTAAATGACTATATTCACTTTGCAAATGTCTAATCAGTGCATGACCAATACCTTTATCACGGTAGGCTTCTTTGACAAATAATCCGGCTATGTAATCATCGTTTAAACCGCAAAATGCAACGATGTCTTTACCATCTTTATAAACGTAAACATCAGCATCTTTCAATGAATTAAGAACATTGCTGTAATTATCTATCCAATAGAAGGTATCTATAAAAGTATGCGTGTCTATATTGGCATTAAGCCAAATATTACCCAATATCTTCAACGTTTTTCTCTTTTTCTTTTTTAAATGTTCTATCATTGATTCCACCTGCTTCACTGATTTTGTTTAACTAATAAATAAAGATAATAGGGCTAAGAGAGGCAGTGTACCTTGCTTGAAGAAAATACTGATATGGCTAGTGATTCCACCATATATTGCTACGATAATTGTATAAATTAAGATTGGGATACAGGTTTGATAGGGAACGCTACTGAAAAAAAAGACCATAAATTAATAATAAACCGATTAACCCGTTATAAATGCCTTGATTTTTAAGAAGCGTATTAACGTTTTTGTCTTTGAGTGTATGCATTGAAATGCCAAACACTTTACTTGTTCTATTAGAGGTAGTGGCGAAAGTTTCCAAATACATAATAAATAAAAATTCAAGTGATACTAAAACAATGAGTATTGTAGATAAAATATTAATAAGTACTGTTCCTTTCTGTTGACTTTGAAATAAATGTGTAAATGAAATGAGCTATTATAGATAAACAATGCTCTAACATATGCTTTCACTTCATTTACCCTAATTTATTTACGATAGATATAAATATTAAAATTTTAAAAGATTATTCACAAAATATCGACTAAATGTATAAATTCGTAAAATTTTATCAAAAAATTTTAAGCGTTTTCACAATTTTGTTACATGCAAGCGCTTAAAAATATGTTATTTTATAATTAAACTAAATAAATTCATTTTATCCACATGCGTTCAACCTTTAGAAATATAGGGGTTGAACGTTTTGTTAATTCAACGCAAAAAAAGAGTGAAATCGAAAGTGATTTCACTCTTTTTAAATGGAATGTTTATGTACGGCGTGCTAGACTTATTTTTTAGTTAAGTCGATAATGAATTTAACAAGTTCAATAATACCAGAAATGATTCCCATTTTGAGTACCTCCTTATTAAATGTTAAATAAAGTATATCGTGGATTACTAAATATTTGGGCGTTAGTTCCTAACTTGATGAAAGCGCTTCGCAAATGTGATTTTTTAACTAATTTGATACGATAATTCATGCCTAATTGAAATGTTACTGATAAATTAAACCTTCTTGTATGAAGCGTTAGTATACTCATTTTAAAGTTTGACATTTTCTTAATATTTTCTTATATTGTAGTTATTACGCGAATTTTTTTACATAGGTCGTTATCAGGCAGTTGTGCAAGGTTAAATTAGCCATTGTTCAATTGAAGGGTAAGACACATGTAGTTAAATCATACATATATGGTAGCTGATAAAAGCATTTAAATTATAAATTAAATGAGTTCTAAAAGAAGCCTACAATAGTTAGTTAAACCTATTTTTCACAGGAATGAAACTAGACTAATGTAGGCCTTTTCTTATATTGTTATCAGTGTAAGAAGGTTAAATAAAAATATATAAAAGAGTTAAACATGGAGGAGCGGCAATGTTAAGTTCAGTTTTATTACTAACATTATTTTTCGTAACGCTTGTCATTGCAGTGTTAAGTGGATTGATTTTTTTAATTCCATCGGTTCCTGTAAAATACATACGTTTACATTTAGCTATACTTCTATTACCTGTCATTGTAGGAGTAATTGGATTAATAACATTAAATGGCAGAGAGGTTGTAGGTATCTTCGCATTAGATAAACTAGCTTGGTTAGTAGGTGCCTTTGTACTTGCTTTAGGTTTTATCATTCAAAAATTTTCTGCGCGATACTTATTAGGAGATCGTAATTATCGTAAATACTTCCCGCTATACACATTTACAACGGTATTTGCGTCTGTTGGCTGGTTAAGTAACGACTTACGTTTAATGGTTATTTGTTGGGGATTAACATTATTTTGTTTGACACAACTTATTCGATTAAATCGTTCATGGAAAGTACCAGCTGAAGCGGCTAAAGTATCAGCCCGTTCATTTATTATTGGTTGGGTAGCATTACTTTTAGCGGTAGTTGTATTTTACATAGGTACAGGCGACTGGACGATTAATCCTTCACAAGATTATGATCATGCGATGGGTTATGGTTTGAAATTAGTCGTAGATTTACTACTAGTAGTGGCTGTTATTATCCCGGCAGCACAATATCCATTTCAAAGTTGGCTAATTGAGTCTGTAGTTGCACCTACACCGGTATCAGCAATTATGCATGCGGGTATCGTTAATGCGGGGGGCATTATTTTAACGCGTTTTTCACCAGTATTTGATAACAACATTGCCTTAACGGTACTATTAATTATTTCTAGTATTTCAGTATTGATCGGTTCAGGCATAAGCTTAGTGCATGTTGACTATAAACGACAACTGGTAGGTTCAACTATGAGCCAAATGGGTTTTATGCTTGTGCAATGTGCATTAGGCGTTTACTCAGCAGCGATTATTCACTTGATATTACATGGTGTATTTAAAGCAACGCTATTTTTACAATCAGGATCTATTGTTAAACACTTTAATATTCCGACACCGCCAAACGTGAAGCGTTCTTACGCTTGGACAGTATTAGGCAGAACGCTTGCTATAATGATTGCGGTAATCTTTTTCTTAACAAGTAATCACAGTCCATATACATTAATAAGTGCGTTTATCTTAGCATGGTCACTATCTGTCTCTTGGAATCAAATGGTCGCTCTAAACAGAGGCGTAATGGGACGCGTTATTGGTATTGCTATGCTTGTCATCGTAGCGCTTGTTTACATTGTGACACATCAAGTGTTCATGAGTATCTTAAATAATGTGTACATGGTTACATCACATCCACCATTAATCAGTGTCATGATCTGTATTGCAATTCTGGTATTAGGCAGTATCTTTAGTATTTGGGTAGCACGTCGTCGTTCATCAACAGCTTTCGCCAAAGTGTATTTATGGCTTGTTAAGATTGGTGAAGCGAAATTTAAATCTGTTGAAAGCCATCCAAATTATTTGAAGAAATATTTATAAGAGGTGAAATCTGACATGACTATAACTAAACATAATATAGATGAAACTGTTCATTCAGCACGTCGTGTAATCACGCCACTTTCACCTATTTCTATCTTTGCAGCACGCAACCCTTGGGAAGAAATGGAACATCAAACCTTTGACCAAGTTGCACAATGGTTTAAACATGTTCGTGATATCGATTTATATCCTAGCAATGCTTCAGTAATGACTGCTTTGGAAAATGGGGAAATAGATAGAACACTTGTTGAAGAAGAAGTGCAACAAGCAATTGAAGATTACAAAACGACAGTACCACAAAGTCATATCGATATTTATTGTAAAAATGCAATGACTATTCAAGATGTGCCAACGAACCTAATCACTAAAGAAGCATATTTAAAGATAGAAGTGTCAAAACTTAAAAGTGTCTTTGAAAATGAACCATTCAAATACGCGCGTTCAAAAAGTGCTAATGCATTTAATGATAAAGGTGAATCCTTAATGGATGAATTGAACACGCATATCATTAAGTGGTCAAAACTTTATCTTGATAATTTCCAATCAAGTTGGACGATGCCAAAACGAGAAGAAGGATTTTATGTTGCTTGGCTACATTTAGCACAACATGATCCCATGTTAAGCAAAACACAACGCAAAATGATTAAAACGTTGCCTAATGATTATAGAGAAGCATTAATTATGGCATTAAATCATCTAGATATTGCAGAAGATGAACGTGAATCATACTTAACAGGCCATTTGTTATCATTACCGGGTTGGGCTGGCATGATGTATTATCGTGCAGAACAAAATGAACATGAAACAGACTTATTAACTCAATATCTTGCGATTCGATTAACAATGGAGTGTATTTTATTAGATACTGAAAAAATGAGCCGTCCGGCAGTCTTAAATGTGGAAAGACGTATCAAAGAACTTGTTAGTAAATGGTTGTATTATGGTGAAATGACGATTGATGAGTGGGCAGCAATGTCTATTGATGATCAACTCGAACACTTAAGGTTTGCACATGACTTTAACCCACTTTATTTTAAAAAATTATGGCTTGAAGCATGGGAAGAAACACATGAACGTGAATTAGTCGATATGATTTACGACAAAAAAGAAGAAACGAACCCTCAAGAAACGCAAGTTCAATTGGCATTCTGTATTGATGTGCGTTCAGAACCTTTCCGTCGTCATTTAGAAAGTGAAGGACCTTTCGAAACGATTGGTATTGCAGGTTTCTTCGGTCTTCCTATTAGAAAAGAAGTGCTAGATGAGCAATTTAGTCACAACTCATTACCAGTGATGGTACCACCTGCCTACACAATTAAAGAATACGCAGATCGTCACTCGCTTAATATGTATAATCAACAACAACATTCTGTTACTTCAATGTTTTATACATTTAAGCTAATGAAACATAATGTGTTACCTAGTTTGCTATTACCTGAGTTAAGTGGACCGTTCTTAAGTTTAAACACCATTGCAAGTACGTTAATACCTAAAAAGACTGGTAACTTTGTTCGTAAATTTACGAAAAATTGGCTGAAAAAACCAGAAGCAAAATTAACAATTAATCGTGAGCATGATATTTATAGTGATTTACCAATTGGTTTTACTGAAGAAGAACAAGTTGCATTCACCAAACAAGCTTTACAGCTTATGGATTTAACAACCGATTTCGCACCGTTAGTTGTCCTTGGAGGACATGGTAGCCAATCCAACAATAACCCTTACCATGCTTCATTAGAGTGTGGTGCTTGCGGAGGTGCTTCAAGCGGGTTTAATGCTAAGTTATTGGCAATGATGGGGAATCTGCCACATGTACGACAAGGCTTGAAAGCAGAAGGTATAACAATCCCTGATGAAACAGTCTTCGTTGCGGCAGAACATAAAACATCAGTAGACGAATTAGAATTTATTTATATGCCGGAGTTAACACAGTCAGCACAACGCGCGCTTGATATGCTCGAAGAGGCAATGCCTCGTATAAGTTATAAAGCGAATTTAGAACGCTTAGCTAACTTGCCAGGCTTAGATCAAGGAGAAGTAAAAGATCCAGTAGCTGAAGCACATCGATATGCGAATGACTGGAGTGAGATTCGGCCAGAATGGGGCTTAGCGCGTAATGCTGAGTTTATTATCGGGCAACGTCATATTACTGAAGGTACGAACTTAGAAGGACGTGCGTTCTTACATAACTATGATTGGAATAAAGACCCAGATGGTCAAATACTTAATACAATCATTGCTGGACCTGCGTTAGTAGCCCAATGGATTAATTTACAATACTATGCTTCAACGGTTGCACCACATTTTTACGGAAGTGGGAATAAAACAACGCAATCAGTTACTTCTGGCGTAGGGGTAATGCAAGGGAATTCAAGTGACTTATTAGCAGGTTTACCTTGGCAATCTGTGATGGCAGCAGATAATAAGATTTATCATTCGCCTATTCGTCTATTGGTAGTTATTCAAGCACCAGATCGTTATATTGAAGCATTACTTGATAATAATATTAAATTTAAACAGAAAGTAGATAATCACTGGGTACGTTTAGCAAGTATCGATGAAAATGGTAGTTGGAAAGATTGGTAGAGAGTTCGGTTTTTCCGAAAAAAGTGATAAAATAGGGTTAATCAATCTATAGGAGACGTATGATTAATCATGGCTAAATCTAAAGGTGCTTATGAAGCAGAAATTAGTACGGCAATTACCCAATGGGAGAAAGACTTTCTTGGACGTGGTTCATTATCTGTGAAAACAGATATTCTGCGCGACATGATTATTGTTAATTTACAAGGTGTTTTAACACCGGCAGAATATCGTGTATGTGAAACGCAAGAAGGTTTACTCAATATTAAACATACGCGCTCAGAACTTGTTGAGTCTGGGCAAGATGATTTAATGCAATTAATATTAGATATTACAGGCGTTAGCGTGAATAGCTTTCACAGTGATTTAAGTACGATTACAGGAGAGCGTGTGATTGTATTCAAGTTAGATGATAATTTAGAAAGATCACTTCAAAACTGAATGATGATGATGCAAAACGATAAAAAACGCACGACGCGTTTTTTATCGTTTTTTGTATAAATCCAAATGATGGGTAATAAAATCATCGCTATTTTACCAAACCTATCATGAGCTTATTTTATAGCTTTAGTGTACAATTTACACAAAGGCAGTGTAGGAGTTGAAAACGATGCGTATGAACGAATACAAACAACCAATTGGAGATGCATTAGATAACTATGTAACACCGCCATTTCCTAATGCACAGAATTTAGAAGGGCGTTATGGCACTTTAACAAAGTTGAATGCAAATCATATCAATGCGTTATACGATGTGTTATGTAATAGTGAAGCAAACCGTAATTGGACATATCTTTATGAGGGTCCTTTTAATAACAAGCGTGAATTCGAAGCGTATATTAACGAGTTGATAAGTAGTGAGGATAAATACTTCTTTACTATTATAGATAATATACACAAACAGCCTTTGGGTATTCTGGCATTAATGCGTATCAATCCAGGCCAAGGGTCAATTGAAGTTGGGAATATTATCTATTCCAACCAATTAAAGAAAACACGTGTAGGAACAGAAATACAATATCTATTAGCTAGATATGTCTTTGAAACACTAGGATATAGACGATATGAATGGAAATGCGATAATTTAAATGCACCGTCTAAACATGCCGCACAGCGATTTGGATTTACATTTGAAGGTATATTCAGACATGCGAATATTTGTAAAGGACGTAACAGAGATACCGCTTGGTTTGCGATGTTGGATGAGGAATGGCCAGATGTAAAAGTAAGATTTGAACAATGGCTTGACCCAGATAACTTTGATGAACAAGGACGCCAAGTGAAACATCTTAATGATTTTTCTTGAGGCAATAGGCATGTTTTAATAGATGAAAGAAATTTATGGAATTAGGGACTGATAAAAGAAGTATGAAACAAAAAATAGAAATCACACCTTGGATAACGGTACCTATGTTCATGATTGGGTTAATTATTTTTATAATTGTAGGCATAAGTGTGAAAACGAATACGTTATTCATTCAAAGTGTCGATTTAGGTTCACTACATTGGCTTACGCAACATATCGGAGAACCAGAACGACATTTTGGAAGTCACTTTTGGCAAAATGTAATGACATTGTGTGCTGAAATTGGTGAAGTTAAATCTGTTATATATATTACAGTAGTTTTAGCACTCATTTTATTATTTAAGCATTATCGATTATCTTTATGGATTATTTTTACAATAGGAACAGGAACATTATTAAATTATTTGATTAAACAAATGATAGAAAGACCACGTCCCTATAATCATCTATTGAGAGATCATGGCTATTCATTTCCAAGTGGCCATTCTAATGCGAGCACGTTACTCGCTTTAATACTGCTTATCGTTGTGATACCTATGATAAAGATTAAAGCGATACAAATCATTGCGAATATAGTAACGACAATGGTGTGGATAGGTATATTATGTTGTCGCTTATATTTTCATGCACACTATATTACAGATGTTGTAGGGGGCGTATCGCTAGGTATGCTATGGGTTGCATTATATCTGATGATATTACCACTGTTTTACTTTAATTTTCCGAAAAAGACTGCAAAGCATATATAGTTCAAAGTCGTTTAAAAGAGGAGAGATGACAATGACAAAGGGTCGTACATTAGTATTAGGTGGAGGCGGCATTACTGGTATTGCTTGGGAATCTGGTGTGTTAGCAGGCCTATTAGACAACGGTGTGACAGTAGATCAAGCTGATAAAATAATAGGAACGTCAGCAGGTTCATTCGTGGGAGCAGTACTGGCTAATGGATATGATATGCGAGATTATTATTATGAATTAGATGAAAGACGTGACGCAAACGATCGCGCCACAATGTCTTCGGATATTTATCGCCTATGGCAAAATGCTTTTGTAGTTGGACGTGATGATGCGAAAAAAGTAGGACAAATGATGGGAGATATTGTATATACAAGACCTTCTCATGTCGATTTAAATGAACGTAAACAAGCAATTAGACAACGATTAGGTGATGTCGTTTGGCAAGATAATTTAGAAATTACCGCCATTAATGCCAAAACCGGTGCAACAGGAATGTTTAATTCAAAAAGTGGTGTCACACTTGAAGATGCTGTGACAGCGAGTGGTGCAGTTCCAGGTATTTGGCCACATATTCGTTTAAATAATAGTGATTGGATTGACGGTGGTATGATTTCACCAACGAATGCGATGTTAGCAGAGGGTGCTGATACAATTATTATTATCGCACCGTTAGCTGATGGCTTAGGTATGATGCCGGGCGCATATGATGATGCTGAAAAGCTAAGTCAACATAGCCATGTTTTAGTTATTCGTCCAGATAGTAAAAGCCAAGCAGAAATTGGAGATAATATATACAACCCCACTAACATTTTAAAAATTGGTAATGCAGGTTATTTACAAGGTCAAGCACTCGCTCAACATATACATAAGGACTATAGTGAGTGGGTTACACAGAAATAAAGATTTTAGACTGCTAGCAGACTAAAATTTTGTTGATTTTCAAAAGTAAGGGAGAGATAGAACATGAAAGTGAAATCACCAAGACCAATCCATCTTAAAGGTACACGAAATGAAGCAGTGCTTTTATTACATTCATTTACAGGTACAATTCGCGATGTTAAATCATTAGCGACTGTACTAAATAATGAAGGTTATACATGCTATGCGCCCAATTATAGTGGCCATGGTCTTCCACTTGATCAATTTACGCAATTTACAGTTTATGATTGGTGGAATGATGTGCTAGCGGGCTATCAATTTTTAAAAGAAGAAGGTTATGAAACGATTTATGCGACTGGCGTATCATTGGGTGGTTTATTTACATTGAAATTAGCAGAAACAGTCGATGTCGCTAAAATTGCGGTCATGTCTGCACCAAGTGAAAAAGAAGAAGCGGGTATTGCCTGGCGTTTAGAACGTTATGGTAAACGCATGAATGAATTGCTAAATCTTGATGAAACAACAGCCCAAGCACAATTACAACAAATTGAAGCTTATCGTCCTAATATTAAAGTGTTTAAAGATTTCATTTCAAACATCACTGCACACTTAGGAGATATCCAAACACCAGCTAGAATTCTTTATGGTGAAAAAGACGAACAATCATATCAAGATAGTGCACATTATATTTTTGAACATATCAACAGCCGAGAGAAAGACCTAACGAATCACTCATTATGTAAACATCTTATGACGCATGGTGACGGTAGTGAGGATGTTGAAAAAGAGATTGCTGAATTTTTCATGTCTAATTAATTAGGAGAGATACAATGAAACGAACATTTTTACTAACCTATACGACTACGTCTGGGCAGACATACAACGAATTTAAAACATTTCAGAATGGTCCGGACTATGATACATGTGTGCAACGTTTGATTGATGAATTTGACGAACTTGCCTATCTTTTCCTGAAAAGTGGACAACAAGTACATTATATTAACGTTGATCATATTGAAAGCTTAAGTATTGAAGAAGTTAATGAAGATCAAGATATAGTGTATAGTTTTAATGGTTAAAGAATAACAATTTAGTATTATAAAAGAAGACATTGTGCATGTGATGTTGATTGATTTGCATTTCAAAAATTGGACTTAAAATCTAACTTTATGGGATGTAAATCAATGATGGAATCGTGCTTAGTGTCTTCTTTTATCTTATTGATTAGATTTCATCTCATTAAGAAAATGTACAACGTTTTTCTTTTGATAAACCACTAACTTATGTTCATTATTATTTTTATCCATTACTTTGACGCCATTTGGTACGATTCCTAAACTTCTATAAGGTTTTACTTCTTTAATAATGTTATAAGGCACAAATACTGAATCAGTTTGAATATTTAACGCATGTGCTGTAAATCTAAAGCCACTATCTTCAAATAAGATATGTCCTCCAACAGCCTCTTTACCTTTCCAATAATTCGCTTTTACTTTTTCGTGCATTAAAGACATGTTAGTACCTCCTTTATAGATTCTTTTTAATTCAATATTACAATATAATTTAATAAATAAAAAATATATGTATATTGCACTCTTCAAGCAGACATGATAAAGTAGTACTTAAGTGCATAAACGCTTTAACGCGTTAAAGGGAGTGAATTGAATGAGCAGCCAATCACAATGGAAAACGTCAACTGGATTCATCTTAGCAAGTGCTGGTTCAGCAATTGGACTAGGCGCAATGTGGAAATTTCCATATATGGCAGGGATATATGGTGGCGGTGCGTTCTTACTATTGTTCTTATTATTTACAATATTTGTAGGACTACCACTATTAATTATGGAATTTACTGTAGGTAAAATGGGACGAACTTACACTACAAAAATATATAGTAAATTAACTGGTAAAAAATGGCTGAATATTATTGGATGGAATGGTAATTTAGCAGTATTTATATTATTTGGCTTCTATAGTGTTATCGGCGGTTGGATTATTATTTATATCGGTAATGTGATCTTACAAATGCTATCGATTGAGAAAACATCACTTACAAGTATTAATTTTGAAGCAATTATTAGTAACCCTTGGTTAACTGTATTAGGACAGGGGATTTTTATCTTTTTAACCATGATTATTGTGATGTTAGGTGTTGAACAAGGACTCGAAAAAGCGTCTAAAGTGATGATGCCTCTATTATTTATTTTCTTAATCATTGTAGTTGTTAAATCGTTAACTTTAGACGGTGCGATAGACGGCGTGCGTTATATTTTACAACCAAGATTAGAAGATATATCTATGAAAGGTGTACTATTTGCGTTAGGTCAATCTTTCTTTACATTATCATTGGGAACAACAGGGATGATTACGTATGCGAGTTACGCCCCTAAAGAAATGACAATTAAATCATCTGCTATTTCAATAGTGGTTATGAATATTCTCGTATCGGTATTAGCTGGTTTAGCCATTTTCCCCGCTTTAAAAACGTTTGGCTATCAACCCCAAGAAGGACCAGGTTTATTATTTAAAGTCTTACCGTTAGTCTTTAGTCAAATGGGCTTTGGCATAGTATTTTACTTTATCTTTTTAATACTATTCTTATTTGCAGCGTTAACATCATCTATTTCATTATTAGAACTTAACGTTTCCAACTTTACGAAGAATGATAATACAAAACGTAAATCCGTTGCGTTTATCGCAAGTATTTTAGTATTAATCATCAGTATTCCGGCAACATTATCATTTAGTAGTTTAAGTGGTTTGAAATTTGGGGCAGGTACAATTTTTGATAATATGGATTTTGTTGTTTCTAATATATTAATGCCTTTAGGTGCACTTGGAACAACGCTTGTGGTAGGTCAATTATTAGATAAAGAAGCATTAAAAGAAAGCTTCGGACGCGATAAGTTTAAGTTCTTTGCACCTTGGTATTTTTTAATTAAATTTATTATGCCGGCAGTTATTATATTAGTTTTTATAGTGCAATTATTTTAGAACATGAAATAAAAATAGAGATTGAGGTAGCGCCCTCAATCTCTATTTTTATTGAAAACGTGTATTGATATAATCACGTTCAATTTCTAATAATGTTACATAGTCATCCGACATAATTTCTTTGCTAATTTCAATGTTTTTAGAGATTATAAAATCAGCAAGTTTGTGATTCTCTTCTTCAGAATTGAAGAATGTCAAAGATTTATTAATTGTTTCTTTTTCTGAATATAGAATCAACGTACGTCCATATACTAAATCTTCTTTACTTCTTTGATATGACGCTTCTAAAAATGCATATACTTTTTCACCATCGTTGTATTCAAATGCTGAATCGATATCTCCTTGAACTTTATCAGCAATGTTAGAAAGTCTAGACTTTTCAGCTGAGTCTTCCGGTCTATATTGATCACGTAGATATTCTTTCCATTTGGCTAATTCAGAGGAAATCTGTTGTTGTAAATCAGTATTCCCATTATTATTTTTAAATTGGGCTATTTGTTCTTTCAATTCATCAAATTTTATTAAATCGTCTTTCGTTAATCCACTTGGTTCAAATTCATTATAATGTTCATCAGCATGTGCAGGCATCGTTGCGTCCTCCTTTATGATACTTAGTTCTATATTCCTTGAAATGTTCTGGTCAAAACATTTCCAATTAAATCAATTTTATTTAAATAACAAGTATACTTACGCAATAAAAGTCGACGGCTAATGTTATAAACCATCGACTTTAATAATCATTACATATTCTCAAATTTTACATCCTGTTTGCGTAACACTTTTAATAATTTTTCAGGAATTGCAGAGTTATTAATAGATACATTTTTAAATGTACAATCTTTAAGTTTTACATTTTCAAAATGACACAAATCCAATGCGACATTTTCAAAATATACTTTTTTAAATACGACATCTTTGAAAGTAACATTTCGTAAACTACAATCTTTAAAATAAGTTGTTTCAATAGATAACGCATTGAATTGACTATCGTCAAAAGTAGTTACGCTATAATCGATATTTTTCATTAATGTCTTGAAGAAATTAATATTCACGAAAATACTGCTATTAAAATCACAGTTAATAAGTTTAGAGTTTGAAACGGTATGAACATTTTTAAATATGCCTTCAGAAAAATTGCAGTTTTTAAAGCGACTTTTATTAATTTCCAAATCATCATACATGGCATTTCTGAAGGTGCTATTTGTGTATGATACATTTTTATAATGTTCGTTGGTAAATACGGATAAAGATAAATCTGCCTTTGATGTCATTTAGTAGTCTCCTTTATAACATTTTTTGAAAAACAATTGCCCATCGTTTATCTGTTTATCTTAATTATCGTAACACGATTGCTTAGCTAAACGATAGTTATTGAGATGCCTCTTATTTATTAGAATTTTTACAAAAGATGTACAGTTCAGTATTTTGCAATAATACAAAGGATAATGTATAATTCATAGCGATTGAGTAAGGATTTAAAATGCTTTTGGGATGAATGAATATTATTTATAGAAAGTAGGTTATATCAAAGTGTATAAAGGCACTTTGAATAATGAATATGATTGCATATGACTTAATAGGACAAACGCCACTTGTATTGTTGGAAAGTTTTAGTGATGATAATGTACAAATTTATGCAAAGCTAGAACAATTTAATCCAGGTGGTAGTATCAAAGACCGCTTAGGCAAATACTTAGTTGAAAAAGCCATTGAGGAAGGTCGTGTTTCCAAAGGTGATACGATTGTTGAAGCAACTGCTGGCAATACAGGTATAGGATTAGCCATCGCTGCTAACCGCTACCAATTGAAATGTGTCATTTTTGCGCCTGAAGGCTTTTCAGAAGAGAAGATATCCATTATGCGTGCGCTTGGTGCCGACATAAAACGTACGCGTCGCGATAAAGGTATGATAGGTGCCCAGCAAGAGGCGCGTGCATATGCGGATGCGAATGGTGCGGTTTATATGAATCAGTTTGAAACGGAGCATAACCCAGCAGCTTATACGCATACATTAGGCAAGCAATTAACTGATGCGTTGCCACACATTGATTATTTTGTTGCAGGTGCAGGCTCTGGTGGCACGTTTACGGGTGTCGCTCAACATTTACAGCATTACAATGTAAAGAATGTGATTGTTGAACCCGAAGGCTCAGTATTAAATGGTGGAGAAGCTCATGCTCATGATATCGAAGGAATTGGTTCTGAGAAATGGCCTATCTTTTTAGAACGTGCTTTAGTAGATGACATTATCACGGTGAGTGATAAAGATGGCTTTGAAAATGTAAAACGTTTAGCCCAACAAGAAGGGTTACTTGTAGGTAGTTCGTCAGGGGCAGCACTACAAGGTGCTTTAGAAATTAAAAAACACATCGACAAGGGCGTTATCGTAACGATTTTTCCAGATGGAAGCGACCGTTATATGTCGAAAAAAATATTTGAATATAAAGGAGAATAATTATAATGAAGAAAAAAACACAAATGATTCATGGTGGACATACGACAGATGATTTCACAGGTGCAGTAACAACACCTATTTATCAAACAAGCACGTATTTACAAGATGATATTGGTGATTTAAGACAGGGTTATGAATATTCTCGTACAGCTAATCCAACGCGTACTTCTGTTGAAAGTGTTATTGCTAATTTAGAGAATGGTAAACATGGCTTTGCATTTGGATCAGGTATGGCTGCAATTAGTGCAGTAATTATGTTATTAGATAAAGGTGATCACCTTATTTTAAATTCTGACGTATATGGTGGTACTTATCGTGCATTAACAAAAGTCTTCACGCGTTATGGTATCGATGTTGATTTCGTTGATACAACACATATCGAAAATGTAAAAGACTACATTAAACCTGAAACTAAAATGTTATATGTAGAAACACCTTCAAATCCATTATTACGTGTAACGGATATTAAGCGTACGGCTGAAATTGCGAAAGCGCATAACTTAATTTCAGTAGTAGATAACACATTTATGACACCTTATTATCAAAATCCATTAGATTTTGGTATTGATATTGTGTTACATTCTGCAACTAAATATTTAGGCGGACATAGTGATGTTGTTGCAGGTTTAGTAGCTACAGCAGATGATAAACTAGGTGAACGTTTAGCCTTTATTTCAAATTCAACTGGTGGTGTACTTGGACCACAAGACAGCTACTTATTAGTGCGTGGTATTAAAACACTAGGTTTACGTATGGAACAAATTAATCGTAACGTAGAAGGTATTGTTGAGATGTTACAAAATCATCCTGCAGTACAACAAGTATTCCATCCAAGTATTAAAGATCACTTGAATCATGATATACATGTTGCTCAAGCTAGCGGTCATACGGGTGTCATTGCCTTTGAAGTAAAAGATACAGAAGCAGCTAAACAACTTATTCGTGAAACAAACTACTTCACATTAGCTGAGAGCCTTGGTGCAGTAGAAAGCTTAATTTCGGTACCAGCATTGATGACACATGCATCAATCCCAGCAGACGTACGTGCTAAAGAAGGTATCACTGATGGCTTAGTACGTTTATCAATTGGTATTGAAGACACTGATGATTTAGTTGAAGATTTAAAACAAGCCATTGATTCATTAAACTAATTAATTAAACCATATAAAATTTTGGGTAGGACATTGTGTTTATATTTGTAAACATGATGTTCTATTTTTTTTTAATAAAGGCCTTATAGAATTTTGAAAATGTGTTATACACTAGCGAAATCGAAATTATATTTTAATATATAATTTTTTAATTTTATAACAAGTGTACAAAAATTTCATAAATATGTAATCAAAATGAAATGGAATATCATACGAGTTTGTATTAATTTAATATAAGTACACTACTTGAACGGATGAAAGAAGTAAGTAATAAAGGTTTAATACAGATAAGTGTCTAGTACAACTAGAATAAGTGGTGAGTTAACCAAAGGACAAGCATAAGATCAAGGAGGCGCTTTGTATGAATAAAAAAATTCTAGCAACAGCAGTAATAGGGACAGGAGCACTAAGTACATTATTTGCTCATCAAGCTGAAGCATCAACAACGCACACAGTTCGAAGTGGTGAATCATTATGGTCAATTTCAAATCATTATGGCATCACAGTATCTAAATTAAAATCATTAAATGGCTTATCATCAAATCTTATATTTCCAAATCAAGTATTAAAAGTATCAGGCTCTTCTAGTTATTCAAACCGTTCATATTATGGTAATTCAGGTAGTACATATACAGTGAAATATGGAGATAATTTATCTTCAATTGCTAGTCGATATGGAACAACATATCGTCACATTATGGATTTGAATGGTTTAAATAGTTTCATTATTTATCCAGGTCAAAAATTAAAAGTGTCTGGAACAGCTAGCTCAAATTCACATGCATATCATAACTCAAGTGCTAATCAATCAAGTAGTACATATACTGTTCAATATGGTGATTCATTATCGCTCATTGCATCGAAATATAATACGACTTATCAACACATTATGCGTTTGAATGGTTTAAGTAATTTCTTTATTTATCCAGGTCAAAAGTTAAGAGTTAGCGGTTCAGCACCAGCTAATTCATATGGAACACGCTCTGTACAATCAAATTATTATTCACCAGTATTCAATCATAGAAACCTATATGATTGGGGGCAATGTACATGGCATGTATTTAATCGTCGTGCGGCAATTGGTAAAGGTATTAGTACATATTGGTGGAATGCAAACAACTGGGCTAACGCAGCAGCTAGAGATGGTTATAGAATAGACTATAATCCAACTGTAGGGTCTATTGCTCAATCAAGTGCTGGTTACTATGGTCATGTTGCTTTTGTAGAAAGAGTGAACAGTAACGGTAGTATTTTAGTTTCAGAAATGAACTTTAGTGCGAGTCCAGGAATTTTAACATATCGTACAATTCCTGCTTATCAAGTACGTAGTTATAAATTTATTCATTAATACGTTAAAAAAAGCTAATCATTAAGAAAAAAATGTACTTCCAATAAGTTAAACGAAACTCTAACTTATTGGAATGCACATCTAAATGACGTTCTTATGATTAGCTTTTCTAATTTTATTGGAAATTATAATCTTCTTTAGCTTTTCTAAAGCTTGAAGCTAAACGTGTAACGTTAATGATAAATGATCCGAATGCTGTTACTTTACGGAATTTGTAAGGTGATTTCATTGATACGATGAAATCAAGAAGCGTACCTACTGCGCTTAAACCTAAAGATAAATACACTAAGTTTTTATTTTTAGCATCAAATTTAATGCCATTATAACCATCAACAATAAATCCGGCAGTACTTACTAAGCTTGAAACTCGTGTTAATTTTGATTTTTTTGCCATGAATAATATCCTCCCACAATGCTAAATGTAATTAAAATAGCATTTAGTTTACTAATATATGTTAACATCATACTAAATTAAGCTATGTTTTTGAAGTACAAAGGTTAAACTAAGGAGTTATATAGCATGATAAAGTGTGTCTGCCTAGTAGAAGAAACAAAAGACCAAATTTTATTAGTACAAGTACGTCATAGAGAAAAGTATTATTTCCCGGGTGGTAAAATTGATGAAGGTGAATCGCAACTAGAAGCTATACAACGAGAAGTAAAAGAAGAGTTGCGATTAGACTTTACTCAAGATGACTTTACCTATATTGGTACAGTAGTTGGAGAGGCATATCCTCAACAAGATACGTTGACTGAGCTAAACGGTTTTAAAGTAAATCGTCAGATTGATTGGTCAAATGTGGAAATTGACAATGAAATTACAGATATTAAGTGGTTTGATAAATCTGATACAACATACATTGCACCAGCTGTTATCAAATGGATTGAAACATTTTCAGAGAGAAAGTAGTGATTCAATTGAATATACGACCATATACCACTGAAGATCAACCCTTCATAGATAAATTTGAAAATTTAATAGAAGATCGAAAGTTTACAAGAACGCCGGGTCACAATATAGCGCTGGCAAAAGACGATGTAGAACGACATCCAACATTAGTATTTGAAGATGGCGAGTGTGTGGGCTATTTTACATTACACGAAGGTAAAGGTGTTGAACCGTATAGTGAAAACGAACAGGCTATATTTTTTCGCTCATTTAGTATAGATGTGAAATATCGTGGTAGAGGGGTCGGTAAACAAGTCATTGAAATATTGCCACAATATATTAAAAAATCATTTCCACATATTAATGAAATTGTATTAACAGTCAATACGGATAATAAAAAGGCAATCCAATTGTACAAACAAGCACAATATACCTATATAGGCGATACAGTATTAGAAGGCCGACCTGTACATATTATGAGTTACCAAATATAAAATTAAAACACACCCCATAAAGTTAAGCTAAAAAAGTCTAACTTTGTGGGGTGTATCTTATGCTCAAATTGTTAAGTTTTACGGTTTTTTTGATGTGCTTTACAGACTTACATATTTATACTTCATTTTCAGAAATAGTGTTTGGAATATCATCTTGAGACTTCTGATTGAACTTAGGGTGTTTAATTAGAAATGCTGTAATCCAAGCAGTAATAGGAATGCTGATGGCTACGGCGATTCCTCCAAGTAAAATCGAAATAAACTCTTGAGCGAAAATCTTTGAATTAATGATATGTCCAAAAGAGTAATGCAATTGGAAGAACCAAAAGAACAATGTTAATTGGCCACCGAAATAAGCTAAATAAATGGTATTCGCAGATGTCGCTAATATTTCTCTTCCTACACGCATACCAGATTGGAATAGTGCTGTGCGTGACAAATTAGGATTAGTTGCGTTCAGTTCATACATTGGTGAGCTAATTGTAATCGTTAAGTCAATTACCACAGCAATGACTGCTAAAATAATCGTGAAAACAGAAAATTGCACCATATCAATACCTATATTCATTGAAAAGATATATGTTTCATCTTGTTGTTCAGTCGCAAAACCTTGTAGGTGACCTAAGTTCACAGATAGATATATGCCAATAATTAATAGAATCGTAGTTGTGATCGTTCCGATAAAAGCAGCTTTTGTCTTCGTATTATAACTATTTAAGATAAATAGGTTACAAGCTGCAATGACAATGCAGAAAATAAAGGATACGAGATAAATTGGCATGCCAAATATAATGAATATGATGCTAATAATTAAAATAATAAAGTTCAAAAATAATGTTAAGTAGGAAACAAGCCCTTTTTTACCACCAAAAATAATCATCAACGCAAATAGAATAAGTGCTAATAAAAATATTGCGTTCATCGTGTAACACCTCTCCATTTAAGCCATAACACCATTAAACCAATTGTCACTGGAATCGTTAAGACAATACCAATACCACCTGTTAAGGCACGGGCAATTTCTAATGACCAATTCATCGAAATGGTGTACGTAATGGTGTTAGCATTTTTCAAATAAATTAAGAACATAGCTAAACTACCTGATAAATATGAGAACAACAATATATTTGTCATTGTACCCATTATATCCTGTCCAATGTTACGTCCGGCTAATGCCCAACGTGATAGTGAGATATCAGGCGTACGTTGCAAGATTTCATACATACCGCTAGATATTGTAATCGCGACGTCCATTACTGCGCCCAATGATCCAATAAGTACTGAGGCTAAGAAGACGTCTTTAGGAGGTAATGTTAAGAAACTCATCGTTTCATATTTAATACCGTTACCATCAGTAAGTTGAATAATTAATTGCGTTATACCAATGCTCAAAAAAGTGCCTATCAGTGTGCCAGCAATGGTAATCCATGTCCGCGTGTGCCAGCCCGTTACTAATAGGAGAGTCACAATAGTAGCAAGTATAATCGTGCCACTCATTAGCAAGAATAAATTGACTGATGGGTGTTTATCATGAATCGCAATCGCTGCAATCACGGCTCCAGTATTAAAGACAAGTGATAGAATCGATTGTAAACCTACATTGCGTCCTACTAAGAGGAGAGACATGACAAAGATACCTACAACAGCCACAGTAAGGCTGTCACGTTTTTTCTCTAATATGGTCGCATCTTTAGGATTATTCTGGATGTGCATTAAAACTTTATTATTTTTACTAAAATGTTCTGAGTCAGCTTGTGATTTAACATATGTATTATCAACAGTTGTAGATTGACCTTTATATTTACCGTTTAATATCGTTAATGTTAAATGTTGTTTGTACTTGTAATCCGTATTATGTTGTTCGTCGACTACTTTTTGTGCCTTACCGGTCTCTACGTGAGTAATCTTTCCAATAGGCGTGTTGTAGAAAGGTGCATTAAAAAAGGTGAAAATGAAGATACCTAAAAATATTATGCCAATCGCTAGTATGACGCGATTTATCAGACGATGTTGTGAATTACTTTGTTTCTTTATATCCATAAACCATAAACCTCATTAACTTTTTTAATTTTTTACCCTTTGTTATGCCAAATGATTATACGCTTCTATGCATCTATATTCAAATAGTAACTATTTTGATTTACAAATTGCTATGAAAACACCTATAACTTAATGGTAAGTCGTCACTTTATTTAATAGTTGTTGTATTAAATTTAAAAAGTTGAGAATATCTGTCTTTTTATTATCTTTTTTAGAAACGACGCAAAGTGAACGTTTTAAGTCTGTGTGCGCTAAAGAAATATCGCTTAAATGTTCCGCCGTATCTGATAGTGATAGATAGTCTGGCATTATGACGTAACCGCGACGATGTTTTAGTAAGTAGCTTGCTAATGTTTCAGAACCTATTGTATTAAGCGATTGTTTCATTATGTGCATTAAACGTCTTTCAATCGTTGGTGCCAATGACTTTAACGTAAATAACGGTTGTTTCGTTAACTGGTTTAGTGGTGGATTAATCGTTAAAGCAATTGGATCATCTTTAGGCGCATATAAATGATACGTTTCTTCGAACAGAGGTCTCAGAGAGAGGCTTGAGTCCGCTTGCAGTTCTGACGTAATCTCCACTAGACCCACATCGATAACACCAGCATTAAGTGCGTCTATGATTTCCGAAGTGGTCATAAGGTTAGGAATAATGTCACTATCATGTTGGCGTTCAAAGGTTTGAATAATGGCTGTAATCATCTGTGACGCGTAACTTTCTTCAAATCCCAGATTAATAATACGTGTGTTTTTAAGATTTTCTTGTTGAAAAAGTGCTACCGTTTCATCCAGTTGTTCTAAAATATGTGTAGCCTGATTTAAAAATGCTTTACCGTGTGAAGTTAATTGAATATTACGCCCCTGTCTATTAAATAACGTGACCTGAAGTTCTTGTTCTAACAAGGTAATTTGTCTACTTATAGCTGATTGCGCAATGTTTAATTCTAAAGCAGCTTCAGAAATATGTTCTCTACGGGCAACTTCAATAAAGTATCTCAATTGTTTAATCTCCAAGTAAAACACTCCTTTGTAAGTTAAAATTTGCAATAATGAGTAACCGTTCTAATTTTTAGAATGATGTTATCTATTTGATATATTGTTCAGATAAATATTTTACATTATATTAATTATTATTAACAGTAAATTTTCTGAAAATTCTCAAAATGAGTGGGCATCATGTTTGATGAAAGATTAAAAAGAGGATTGTATGATTACCAAGAGGAACATGATGCATGTGGTATTGGGTTTTATGCAAATATGGATAATTTAAGGTCACACGATATCATTGAAAAGTCATTAGAAATGTTGCGTAGACTAGATCATCGCGGTGGTGTTGGTGCTGACGGGATTACTGGTGATGGTGCCGGTATTATGACTGAAATACCATTTGAATTTTTTAAACAACATGTAGAATTTGACTTACCTAATGAGGGGAATTATGCGGTAGGTCTTTTTTTCACTCAAAAGAAAATACAAGGAACAGTTCATGAAGCGCAATTTAACAAATACTTTCGTAGCGAAGGGTTAAAAGTCATCGGTTATCGTGACGTACCCGTTGATATAGAGGCAGTAGCCCCACATGTAGCGGCAACGATGCCTGCTATTCAACAAGTGTTTATCGATATACAATCGCTAGAAAATCCTACGAAATCACTATTTTTAGCAAGAAAGCAAATTGAGCAATATGGAGAGTCACAAAGTTTAGAACTTTATTTTACAAGCTTATCTCATAAAACCATCGTTTATAAAGGCTGGTTACGTTCAGATCAGATTAAAAAGTTGTATTTGGATCTTAATCATGAAGATTACAAATCTAAGTTATGTCTTGTGCACTCAAGATTTAGTACAAATACTTTCCCAAGTTGGAAACGCGCACATCCTAATCGTCTATTAATGCACAATGGAGAAATTAACACTATCAAAGGCAACGTAAATTGGATGCGGGCACGTCAAAGACAGTTAATTAAAACGTTATTTGGTGAGGAGCATAAGAAAGTACAGCAAATTGTAGATGAAGATGGTAGTGATTCAGCTATTGTAGATAACGCTTTAGAATTTTTATCACTGGCAATGGAACCCGAAGAAGCGGCTATGTTGCTTATCCCAGAACCATGGTTATACAACAAATCGAATGATGAAAATGTGCGTGCATTCTATGAATTTTATAGTTACTTAATGGAACCTTGGGATGGACCAACCATGATTTCATTTTGTAATGGAGATAAAATAGGTGCATTAACTGACCGTAATGGTTTACGTCCTGGACGATACACAATTACGAAAGATAACTTTATCGTTTTTTCTTCAGAAGTAGGTGTAGTAGATGTACCAGAAGATAATGTTGCTTTTAAAGGACAACTTAACCCAGGTAAATTATTGCTTGTCGATTTTAATTCACATAAAGTCATTGAAAATAATGAATTAAAAGCACACATTGCGAAACGCCATCCATATAAAACATGGTTAGATAACCATAAAGTTGATTTGAAATTAGATAAAGAAGTATTTAATCAAAGTTTATTAAATCCTTTAAAATTATTTGAATTACAGCGTCAATTTGGTTATACGAAAGAAGATATTTACAAATATATGGTTGATTTAGTAGTGGGTAAAAAAGAGCCTATTGGTGCTATGGGGTATGATACACCACTTGCGATACTCAATGAACGTCCAGAATCTTTATTTAATTATTTTAAACAGCTATTCGCCCAAGTAACCAATCCCCCAATAGATGCATATCGTGAAAAGATTGTCACAAGTGAATTATCTTATTTGGGTGGAGAAGGTAATTTACTTCAACCCGATACTAAAGTGTTAGATCGTATTCAATTATCTAAACCAGTTTTAACATTAACGCAATTAGACAAGATAAAGCAGAGTAAGTTTAACGTGAAACATTTATCTACACTTTATCAAGATGATCTTGAACAAGCGTTAGAAAGATTAGGAAATGCTGCTATCCAAGCTACTCGAGAAGGGCACACTATTTTAGTGCTTGATGATAGTGATCTTACGATGGATGCATCTAATGATTGTAATGCAATCTCACAATATGCAATGCCAATGTTACTCGCTATTAGTCATGTTCATCAATTGCTTATACGCGAAGGCTTACGTATGGATACAAGTTTGGTGGCATTATCAGGTGAAACACGCGAAGTGCATCATGTAGCTTGCTTAGTAGGTTACGGCGCAAACGCAGTGATTCCGTATTTGGCTCAACAAACTGTTGCACATTTAACTGAAGATGGACGTCTTGAAGGTACTGTGTCTGACAATGTTGAAACGTATACGCGTGTTTTATCTGAAGGGGTTATTAAAGTGATGGCCAAAATGGGCATATCCACTGTTCAAAGTTATCATGGTGCGCAAATATTTGAGGCAGTAGGGCTATCACATGAAGTTATAGATAAGTATTTCACAGGCACACAATCTAAATTGTCAGGTTTAAGCATTCAACATATTGATCATGAAAATAAGGCACGTCAAAGTCAACATCAAGCATTTTTAGAATCAGGAAGTACTTTCCAATGGCGTCAACAAGGACAACATCATGTCTTTAATCCAACAACGATTCACTTATTGCAACATGCTTGTAGAGAAAACGATTATAAACAATTTAAAACATTCTCTGAAGCCGTTCATGCACATAGAAAGGACCATTTACGTGATTTACTAGAATTTAAAATCCATAAACCTATTGATATCACTGAAGTAGAACCGGTAGAAGCAATTGTGAAACGTTTTAACACTGGTGCAATGAGTTACGGTTCGATTTCAGAAGAAGCACATCAAACGTTAGCTCAAGCAATGAATCGTTTAGGTGGTAAAAGTAATAGTGGTGAAGGTGGAGAAAATCCTAAACGCTACGAAATTCAAGGAGACGGCAATATTTTATCAAGTGCGATTAAGCAAGTTGCCTCAGGACGATTTGGTGTTACGAGTGATTATTTACAACACGCTAAAGAACTACAAATTAAAGTTGCTCAAGGTGCTAAACCTGGCGAAGGTGGACAGTTACCAGGTACTAAAGTTTATCCTTGGATTGCTGAAACACGTGGATCAACCCCTGGTATTGGTTTAATTTCACCACCTCCACATCATGATATTTATTCAATTGAAGACTTAGCACAATTGATTCATGACTTGAAAAATGCAAACAGAAATGCAGATGTTGCGGTTAAATTAGTATCTAAAACAGGTATTGGTACGATTGCTTCAGGTGTAGCTAAAGCCTTTGCCGATAAAATCGTTGTTAGTGGTTATGATGGAGGTACTGGTGCTTCACCGAAGACAAGTATTCAACATGCTGGCTTGCCATGGGAAATCGGCTTAGCTGAAACACATCAAACATTGAAACTTAATGATTTACGTAGTCGTGTTCGTTTAGAAACTGACGGTAAATTATTAACT
The DNA here is from genome assembly GCA_020544305.1 of Staphylococcus taiwanensis. Classification (NCBI taxonomy): domain Bacteria; kingdom Bacillati; phylum Bacillota; class Bacilli; order Caryophanales; family Staphylococcaceae; genus Staphylococcus; species Staphylococcus taiwanensis. Next base: position 2,430,119 of record CP058667.1, on the reverse strand, counting down.
GGACGAGATGTGGCACTGGCTTGTGCTTTAGGTGCTGAAGAATTTGCCTTTGCGACAGCACCACTCGTTGTCCTAGGGTGTATTATGATGCGTGTTTGTCATAATGACACATGTCCAGTTGGTATTGCCACACAAAATAAAGATTTGCGAGCGCTTTTCAGAGGGAAAGCAGATCATGTTATAAACTTTATGCACTTTATTGCAGAAGAATTGAGAGAGGTACTTGCAACGTTAGGATTAAGAACAGTTGAAGAATTGGTGGGACGTACAGATTTGTTGCAACGTTCTAGTCAAATTCATCCAGAATCGAAAGCGGCAACAATAGATATTGAAAAATTATTATATCCAGTCGAAGGTCCAAACACGAAAGAAATCAGTCAAAATCACCATTTAGATATTGGTTTCGACTTAAATTATCTTTATAAAGACGCTAAACAAAAGATTAATGATGGTGAGAAATTCAAAGGTAAATATGAGGTTAATAATGAGCAACGTGATGTAGGGGTTATTACAGGCAGTTATATTACCCAACAACATGGTAGTGAAGGGTTACCAGAAGAAACCATCGTAGCTGAAACACATGGACATGCCGGTCAAAGTCTAGCAGCTTTTGCGCCTCCAGGATTATTAATACATCATACAGGTGATGCAAATGATTATGTTGGAAAAGGGTTATCCGGTGGTACGGTTGTCGTTAAAGCACCGAATCAGCAACGTGAAAAAGAAATTATTGCTGGTAATGTATGCTTCTATGGCGCGTCAAGGGGTAAAGCTTTCATTAATGGTAGTGCTGGTGAACGTTTCTGTATCCGTAACAGCGGTGTTGACGTAGTCGTAGAAGGTATTGGCGATCACGGTTTGGAATATATGACAGGAGGTCATGTTGTCAATTTAGGAGAAGTTGGTAAAAACTTCGGGCAAGGCATGAGTGGTGGCGTTTGCTACACTTTCCCAAGCGATATTGAAACATTCAAACGTATAAACCAATTACCTACTTTAGCATTTAAAGAAGTACGACATGAACAAGAAAAAGCGTTGTTAAAGTCAATGTTAGAAGAACACTATCGCTATACTCAAAGTACTAGCGCAGCCGAAATACTCGATGATTTTGCACATATTTCGGAAAAAGTCGTCAAAGTAATACCTAAAGATTATGAATTAATGATGCAAAAAATTGAATTACAACGTCGTCGATTACCACAAGAGGATGAAGCTAAACTAGCAGCATTTTATGATAATCGAACAGCTATAGAACAAGCGTTACAGCCAGCAGTTATTTACTAAAGAAAGGAGCGTCTGTTATGGGTGAATTTAAGGGGTTTATGAAATATGAGAAACAATCATTATCTGAATTATCACTTGTTGAACGTTTGAACAATCATCAAGCGTTTCAACAACGTTTTACTCGAGATGAAGCTTCAGTTCAAGGGGCACGGTGTATGGACTGTGGTACACCATTTTGTCAGACGGGTCTTCCTTTCGGGCGGGAAACAATTGGCTGTCCAATAGGGAATTATATTCCTGAATGGAATGATTTGGTTTACCGCAAAGATTTTAAAGGTGCATATCAGCGTTTAAGTGAGACAAATAATTTTCCTGATTTTACTGGACGCGTATGTCCTGCGCCATGTGAGAATTCATGCGTCATGAAGATTAATCGCGAGTCGGTTGCCATTAAAGGTATCGAACGTACAATTATTGATGAAGCTTTTGAAAATGGCTGGGTCAAACCAAAATATCCACAACGTCATTTAAATCAAAGTGTTGCCATTGTAGGAAGCGGACCATCAGGGCTTACCGCTGCTGAAGAACTTAATTATAAAGGTTATCAAGTTACAGTGTTTGAAAAAGCAGCAGAACCTGGTGGGTTACTGATGTATGGTATTCCAAATATGAAATTAGATAAAGACGTTGTACGTCGTCGTGTTCAACTTTTAACTGAAGCAGGTATCACATTTAAAACAAGTGTTGAAATAGGTCTAGATATTACGCGTGAACAATTAGAACAACAATATGATGCAATTATCTTATGTACAGGTGCACAAAAAGCACGTGATTTACCATTAGAGGGACGCATGGGTCAGGGTATTCATTTTGCAATGGATTATCTTACTGAACAAACACAGTTACTCAATGGAGAAATTGATGAAGCTACCATCACAGCTAAAGATAAAAATGTGATTATTATTGGCGCTGGAGATACAGGTGCAGACTGTGTAGCGACAGCTTTGCGTGAAAACTGTAAATCTATCGTACAATTTAATAAGTATACGAAAGCTCCGGAAGAAATTACGTTTGAAAGTAACACGTCATGGCCTCTAGCAATGCCTGTCTTCAAAATGGATTACGCACATAAGGAATATGAAGCGCGTTTCGGTAGAGAACCTCGTGCATATGGTGTTCAAACAATGCGTTATGACGTTGATCATATAGGCAATGTTCGTGGCGTTTATACTCAGATTTTGGAAGAAACACCGGAAGGCATGGTAGTAGTTAATGGTACTGAGAGACATTGGCCAGCTGATTTAGTATTATTATCAATTGGTTTTGAAGGAACCGAGCCGACAGTGCCAAGATCATTTAATGTTGCTACGCGACAAAATAAAATAGTAGCTGATGAAACGGATTATAGAACGAATCAAGATAAAATATTTGCTGCAGGAGATGCTAGACGTGGACAAAGTTTAGTTGTATGGGCAATTAAAGAAGGTCGTGCGGTGGCACAATCCGTTGATCAATATCTACAACAACAAGTATTAGTTTAAAATAGTGTGGAGGAAGTATTCATTCGTCAATATACGCCAAAATAAAAGTATAATTTTACTATTTTAAATTTAAATATATTGACTTCCGATGAACTGTGTTATAAGATATTTATTGTGTTCATTGGAGGAATACCCAAGTCCGGCTGAAGGGATCGGTCTTGAAAACCGACAGGGCCTTAACGGGCCGCGGGGGTTCGAATCCCTCTTCCTCCGCCATTATAATTAAAATCCAAGACTAATACATAGAATATAGACAAGCACTCAGTGTTCACTGGGTGCTTGTTTTTTTGTTTTTTCTAAATATCAATTGATAAAACATGGATGTGGTACCGTCTATAGTAAACCTATCGTCTCAAATACAACGTATAAATGAAGTGGACAACTTAATTTTTTTAAAAATGTAAGCCTTTACACAACTTGTCTAGACAAGTTATACTTTGTTTATGATAAACAAGGGAGTGAAAGACGTGGCTGTAAAGAAAAAAGATGTGCAGGATATTGTTAAAGCCATTGGCGGCAAAGAAAATGTTGATACTGCAACGCATTGTGTGACACGATTACGTCTAGTTTTAAAAGACGATAATAAAGTAGATAAAGATGCATTAGATGACAATTCATTAGTGAAAGGTCAATTTAAAGCAGATAATCAATATCAAATTGTAATTGGGCCAGGGACTGTTGATGAAGTGTATAAGCAATTTATTGACGAAACAGGGGCAGAAGAATCGTCAAAAGATGAAGCTAAAGCTGCTGCAGCCAAAAAGGGTAACCCCTTACAACGTTTAGTTAAATTATTGGGAGATATCTTTATTCCCATTTTACCTGCATTAGTTACAGCCGGTCTTTTAATGGGAATTAACAATATTTTAACGATGAAAGACTTGTTTGGTCCTAAACCACTTGTCGAACAATTCCCGCAGCTTGGTGATATTTCCAACATTATTAATGTTATTGCAAGTACAGCCTTTATCTTCCTACCTGCGCTAATTGGTTGGAGTAGTATGAGAGTATTTGGCGGTAGTCCAATATTAGGTTTAGTGTTGGGACTTATACTTATGCATCCACAATTAGTTTCACAATATGACATCGCTAAAGGACACATTCCAACTTGGAATTTATTTGGTTTAGAAATTAAACAACTAAACTATCAAGGACAAGTGTTGCCAGTATTAATTGCAGCCTATGTTTTATCACTCATTGAAAAAGCATTAAATAAAGTCGTTCATGATTCAATTAAGATGCTAGTAGTTGGACCAGTAGCTTTACTTGTCACTGGATTCTTAGCATTTATAATTATTGGTCCGATTGCACTTGCGATAGGTACTGGTATTACTGGTGCAGTTCAATTTGTCTTCGAAAATGCCGGTTGGTTAGGTGGCGCGATTTATGGTTTCTTCTACGCACCACTTGTTATTACAGGATTACACCATATGTTCTTAGCAGTCGATTTCCAATTAATGGGAAGTAAACTGGGCGGTACATATCTATGGCCAATCGTTGCAATATCTAATATCTGCCAAGGTTCAGCAGCCTTTGGTGCATGGTTTATTTATAGACGACGCAAAATGGTAAAAGAAGAAGGTTTAGCCTTAACTTCAGGAATTTCTGCATTTTTAGGCGTGACAGAACCTGCAATGTTTGGTGTGAACTTACCATTAAAAGTTCCTTTCTTCGCTGCGATTTGTACATCAAGCATTTTAGGTGCCATTATTGGTGCTAATAAGGTATTGGGTAGTGTCGGTGTAGGTGGTGTTCCAGCCTTCATTTCAATCCATAGTGAATTTTGGTTCATTTATATACCTGTCACACTACTTGCTATGGTGATACCAGCCATTTTGACAGTAATCTTTGCAAGATTTACAACAGTTAAAGCTAAGAAAATGGTGGAAACGCCAGACGACACAATAGCGAAATAATTAATACAAACAAAGACGTTCACGTATCACTGTATAAGTACTTGAACGTCTTTTGATTTAAAAAGATCGGTATAATATTTAGTAAAGGTGGCAAAATAATATGGCTGAAAAAGATTGGAAAAAATCGGTTGTTTATCAAATTTATCCAAAGTCATTTAATGATACAACAGGAAATGGCGAAGGCGATATAAATGGTATTGTTGAAAAATTAGACTACTTACAATACTTAGGTGTTGATTATATTTGGCTAACACCTATTTACGAATCTCCGATGAACGATAATGGTTATGATATCAGTAATTATTTTAAAATAAATAAACGATTTGGCACGTTGGAAGATTTTGAGACATTGGTAAAAGAGGCGCACAAACGTGACCTAAAAGTGATGCTAGATATTGTTATTAATCATACATCTACGCAACATGAATGGTTTAAAGAAGCAATCAGTTCTAAAGATAATCCTTATCGTGACTATTACTTCTTCAAATCTTCACAAGATGGTCCACCAACCAATTGGGAATCCAAGTTTGGTGGCAATGCTTGGCAGTATGATGAGAAAACCGATGAATACTATTTACATCTATTTGATGTCACGCAAGCGGATTTGAATTGGGATAATGAGGAAGTCAGACAATCTTTATACGATGTGGTTAATCATTGGATTGAATTTGGTGTAGACGGCTTCCGATTCGATGTTATAAACCTTATCTCTAAAGGAGAATTTAAAGATTCTCCTGAAATTGGCAAAGAATTTTACACTGATGGTCCACGCGTGCATGAATACTTACATGAACTGAATCGTCATACATTTGGTGATAAAGGTATGATGACAGTGGGTGAAATGTCTTCAACAACAATAGATAATTGTGTGATGTATACTAACCCCAAACGTCAAGAATTGAGTAGTGTGTTTAATTTTCACCATTTAAAAGTGGATTACGTAGATGGCGAAAAATGGTCAAATGCGAAATTAGACTTTTTAAAATTGAAAAAAATATTGATGGAATGGCAAGTAGGCATATATGAAGGTGGTGGTTGGAATGCGATCTTCTGGTGTAACCATGATCAACCGCGTGTGGTATCGCGTTTCGGCGATGATTCTACTGAAGAAAATCGACAAGCAAGTGCTAAGATGCTGGCTATCGCACTACATATGCTTCAAGGAACACCGTACATTTATCAAGGTGAAGAAATTGGAATGACTGACCCGCATTTTAATTCAATTCAACAATACCGTGATGTTGAATCATTAAATGCTTACGATAATTTGAAAGAAAAACATATTGATGAAGATGAAATTTTAACTATTTTAGGTCAAAAATCACGAGATAATTCACGTACACCAATACAATGGACTTCAGGTCATCAAGCTGGCTTTACAACTGGTACACCATGGATCAATATCCCTAATAATTATGATAAAGTAAATGTCGAGTCTGCAATAGAGGATGATCATTCTATCCTACAAACGTATCGTCAATTAATTGCGTTGCGTCATAAACACGATTTGATGACATATGGTGATATTGAGCCGATGTATATGGAACACCCACAATTATTCATTTATCGTCGTAATTATCAAACACAATCATGGTTAGTGATTGCTAACTTTTCAAAAGAAGCGGTCAAATTGCCTGAAGATATTGATACGACTGGTGATATGATTATACAAAATGGTACTGTTGCGAATGGTGAAATTTCAGCATTCGGTGCAATAGTTATTGAAGTATAAAGGTAAGTAGATTGAAAAGAAATAACGGAGAAATGAAGCATGGCACCACAAAAATTTATAACGATTTATGAAAAAATTAAACAAGACATTTATAACGGGGTATATGGTTCAGGGCAACAACTACCATCAGAACATATGCTACTTGCACAATATAGTGCGTCTCGTGAAACCGTTAGGAAGGCACTGGATTTATTAGCTAATGATGGCTTGATTCAGAAGATTAGAGGCAAAGGCTCTATTGTTATCAATCAAGGTGTAACTGAATTTCCGTTTTCAGATTTAATTAGTTTTAAAGAGATTCAACAGGAGTTAGGTTTGGAACATGAGACGAAAGTGCTTGTTAATGAAGTCATACAAGCAGCCCATGTTCCTCAAGTTAAAGCACAATTAGGCATTTCAGATAATGAAGCACTGATTCATATCGTAAGAAGTCGTAGTATTAATGATAAAGTAAAAATCTTAGATGAAGATTACTTTGTAGCTTCTGTCGTACCAAATATTTCAAATACTGTGGCTTTGGATTCCATCTATAACTATTTAGAAAAAGAATTAGGTTTAGAGATAAGTTATTCGAATAAGTCGATTACTTTTGAACCTTTTACTGAAAAGGAATATGAAATTTTTGGAAAGGTGCAACCTCCGTATACTGCAACTGTAAGAAGTATTGTTTATTTAAAAAGTACTAAGCAATTTCAATATAATATCTCTAAACATTTGGCGACTGAATTTAAATTCAATGAGTTTTCAAGACGTTATAAAAAATAATTACTCAAATAGTCACTTTTGTAATTATAAATTTTAGAGAATAAACTTAACACTTGCAATAAGAAGTTTGGTTATAGTATTATAAAACTTACCGTGCTAGGTGGGGAGGTAGCGGTTCCCTGTACTCGAAATCCGCTTTATGCGAGACTTAATTCCTTCGTTGAGGGTGTGTTTTTGTGAAGTCTGCCCGAAGCACGTAGTGTTTGAAGATTTCGGTCCTATGCAATATGAACCCATGAATCATGTCAGGTCCTGACGGAAGCAGCATTAAGTGGATCCTCATATGTGCCGTAGGGTAGCCGAGATTTAGCTGTCGACTTCGGTAACGTTTGTGATACACATTCGATTCGAAGGTGCACGGTTTTTAATTTTTTAAAAACCAAACCAAACTTATAAATGGTAAATATAAATATTAAATGGGTGGCTTTGAATGCAAAGTCACTCCTTTTTTGTATAAAATGAAGAGGTATTCAGATTTGATAAATTAGATGAGAAAAATGTCTTTTTTGAAATGGGGATATGATAAAAGAAAAAGACAAGTCATGGGGGCAAATTTATGCAAATTTACTTAAGTACATTAACTGAAATGGACTACGCAGAAACATTGGATAAAATCGAAACAAATTATGATGCACACTCAAAAAATGGTAAGGCACAACGTGAACTTGTTAAGACGTTGCGACAAACACCGACTTATAATTATGAACTTGAAGTGATTGCTAAAAATGAAGACGGTGACGTCGTAGGCCATATTATGTTAAGTGAAATAGATTTAGTTGATAATGAAGATAGATATAAGGCGTTAGAATTAGTTTCATTGATTGTAGATGATACTGTGCGTAATGAAGGTTTAGGTAAAGCGTTAGTTCAAGCAGTTGAAGAACGAGCCAAATCTCAACATTATACGACTATCATTGTGAGCTGTGATACTAGTTATTTTGAGCAATTAGGATATGAACTAGCAACAGACCATGATATTTTCTCTAAAGAAACAAATCAATCAGATTTGCGAGTGAAATTCTTATGGGATCAACTAAATGAGTATCCACATGGCACAGTACAAAATGCCGATTTTGTTTAGGAAAATAATTGAAATCAAGAAGATGATGCGTGATATAATAATGAGTAATTGTTAATGGAGGTGCGAATGTGAATTATCAAGCTTTGTATCGAATGTTTAGACCCCAAAGCTTTGAAGATGTAGTGGGACAAGAACACGTAACTAAAACATTGCGAAACGCCATATCAAAAGGCAAACAATCTCACGCATACATATTTAGTGGTCCTCGAGGTACAGGTAAAACAAGTATTGCTAAAGTATTTGCAAAAGCAATTAATTGTTTAAATCCTCAAGATGGAGAACCATGTAATGAATGTGCAATTTGTAAAGGTATCACTCAAGGTACAAATGGAGATGTCATTGAAATAGATGCTGCCAGTAATAATGGTGTAGATGAAATTAGAAATATTAGAGATAAAGTTAAATACGCACCTAGTGAATCGAAATATAAAGTATACATTATAGACGAAGTTCATATGTTAACTACAGGTGCGTTTAACGCTTTACTTAAAACGCTAGAAGAACCTCCAGCTCACGCGATTTTCATTCTAGCTACTACAGAACCTCATAAAATTCCGCCTACAATTATTTCACGAGCACAACGCTTTGATTTTAAGGCAATTGGTACAGATCAAATAGTCGACCGCTTACGCTTTGTAGCTGAAGAGCAGAAATTAGACTATGATGAAGCGGCGCTTGAATTTATTGCTAAAGCTTCAGAAGGTGGTATGCGAGACGCATTAAGTATCATGGACCAAGCAATAGCATTCGGTGATGACCACTTAAAGTTGCAGGATGTTCTCGATGTTACAGGTAGTGTCGATGAAGCAGCGTTAAATGAATTGTTCAAAGTAGTAGTTGAAGGTGATGTGAAAGAAGCGTTTAATCGATATCATCAATTTATTAAAGAAGGTAAAGAAGTAAACCGTCTAATTAATGATATGATTTACTTTGTGCGTGACACCATTATGAATAAGACAGTGGATAATCAAGCAGAATATGATGCGTTAATCCACTTTGACTTAGAAACGCTATACCATATGATTGATATTATTAATGATACATTAGTATCGATTCGATTTAGTGTTAATCAGAATGTTCATTTTGAAGTATTATTAGTGAAAATTGCTGAAATGTTAAAATCTCAACCTGATACTGTACAAAATGTGGCGACAACTCATGTGGCATCAGAACCAAATAATGAAGTATTGTTGCAACGCATGGAACAACTGGAAAATGAATTAAAAACATTGAAAGCGCAAGGTGTGCCACAGTCAAATTCAAGAAATAACCAAAGTGCTAAGTCTGTTTCTCGAGGTAAGCGCCAAAATAAAAATGCGTTCTCTATGACTAGTATTGCTAAAGTATTGGATGAAGCAAATAAAGAAGATATTCAATTGCTGAAAAAACATTGGTTAGAAGTCGTTGATTATGCCAAAAGTAATGATAAAAAGTCTTTAGTTAGTCTTTTACAAAATTCTATACCAGTTGCAGCGAGTTCGAAACGCGTGTTAATTCAATTTGATGAAGAAATACACTGTGAAATTGTTAATAGAGACGAAGAAAAACGAAAAAGTATTGAAAATGTCGTTAGAAATATTATAAATAAAGATGTTGAAGTCGTGGGTGTGCCATCTGACCAATGGATGAGAGTACGCTCAGAGTATATTAATAATAGAAAACAACACGAAGACGATGATAGTCGATCAGATAGTACAGTTGAAGAAAATAAACAAGAAACGGATGTAGCTCAAAAAGCACGTGATTTATTCGGAGAAGAAACCGTACATTTAATAGATGAATAAATATCTGGGAAACTGTTTATTATAGAAGAAACACGTTTTATTTTATTTAATAATAGCTTCTTTTATGAAAAAACAGTGATACATGACAATGATTATAAACGCATGTATAATAAAATATAAATTAAAAGACAATGTTAATACATTTAAGGAGGAAATGATATTATGCGCGGTGGCGGAAATATGCAACAAATGATGAAACAAATGCAAAAAATGCAAAAGAAAATGGCTCAGGAACAAGAAAAGCTTAAAGATGAACGTATCGTAGGTACAGCAGGTGGCGGTATGGTTTCAGTAACAGTAACTGGTCATAAAGAAGTAGTAGATGTAGAAATTAAAGAAGAAGCGGTAGATCCAGACGATATCGAAATGTTACAAGATTTAGTATTAGCTGCTACTAACGAAGCAATGAACAAAGCGGACGACTTAACTCAAGAACGTTTAGGTAAGCATACGCAAGGCTTAAACATTCCGGGAATGTAAGCATAGATGCATTATCCAGAACCCATATCTAAATTAATAGATAGTTTCATGAAATTGCCAGGCATTGGCCCTAAGACGGCTCAACGTCTGGCATTTCACACTTTAGATATGCAAGAAGACGATGTTGTCCAATTTGCTAAAGCCTTAGTAGATGTTAAACGTGAGCTTACCTATTGTAGTGTTTGTGGACATATCACTGAAAATGATCCATGTTATATTTGTGAAGATAAACAAAGAGATCGTTCAGTTATATGTGTTGTCGAAGATGATAAAGATGTGATTGCCATGGAAAAGATGAGAGAATATAAAGGGCTCTATCATGTATTACATGGCTCAATCTCTCCTATGGATGGTATAGGGCCGGAAGATATTAATATTCCAACACTTATTGATAGATTAAAAGATGAAGAAGTTAAAGAGCTTATATTAGCAATGAATCCAAATCTTGAAGGTGAATCAACTGCAATGTATATTTCAAGACTTGTGAAACCAATTGGCATTAAAGTTACTAGATTGGCGCAAGGACTTTCGGTCGGTGGAGATTTAGAATATGCTGATGAAGTTACTTTATCAAAAGCAATAGCTGGTAGAACAGAAATGTAATCATTTAGAAGGTCGCTATTTAAGTAAAGCGAACTGTGATAGGTTATGTATAGACCATCAACAGTGTGTTTTGCTACTAAATAGCGATTTTTTAATTTAATTTAAAAAATGCGTAAATTTTTTAAAGTTTGTTATTTTAGTGATTTCGGAAGGTTTTATAGGGTATCGTAGTTGTTGAGCAGTATTTAAAATGAACGATATCTGTATATTTTTCTTTAATGTTCGGAAATTAATGAGATTTCTGACATTCAGATGCTCCGGAGTGTAATTTTTACCGTTGTTAAAACGCCGGAAAGCCTGTATAGTATATATTTGTTGAGCGGAACAATTCAACGAACATTAAAATCACTTAAAAAAATAATTAAAAAAGATATTGACTTTCAAGTTGATAAAGAGTATAATTATTTCTTGTGATAACGAAATGAACATTGAAAACTGAATGACAATATGTCAACGTTAATTCCAAACAGTAACTTAAATGTTACAAACATTATTTAGTATTATGAGCTAATCAAACATCATAAATTTTTATGGAGAGTTTGATCCTGGCTCAGGATGAACGCTGGCGGCGTGCCTAATACATGCAAGTCGAGCGAACAGATAAGGAGCTTGCTCCTTTGACGTTAGCGGCGGACGGGTGAGTAACACGTGGGTAACCTACCTATAAGACTGGGATAACTTCGGGAAACCGGAGCTAATACCGGATAATATTTCGAACCGCATGGTTCGATAGTGAAAGATGGTTTTGCTATCACTTATAGATGGACCCGCGCCGTATTAGCTAGTTGGTAAGGTAACGGCTTACCAAGGCGACGATACGTAGCCGACCTGAGAGGGTGATCGGCCACACTGGAACTGAGACACGGTCCAGACTCCTACGGGAGGCAGCAGTAGGGAATCTTCCGCAATGGGCGAAAGCCTGACGGAGCAACGCCGCGTGAGTGATGAAGGTCTTCGGATCGTAAACTCTGTTATTAGGGAAGAACATACGTGTAAGTAACTATGCACGTCTTGACGGTACCTAATCAGAAAGCCACGGCTAACTACGTGCCAGCAGCCGCGGTAATACGTAGGTGGCAAGCGTTATCCGGAATTATTGGGCGTAAAGCGCGCGTAGGCGGTTTTTTAAGTCTGATGTGAAAGCCCACGGCTCAACCGTGGAGGGTCATTGGAAACTGGAAAACTTGAGTGCAGAAGAGGAAAGTGGAATTCCATGTGTAGCGGTGAAATGCGCAGAGATATGGAGGAACACCAGTGGCGAAGGCGACTTTCTGGTCTGTAACTGACGCTGATGTGCGAAAGCGTGGGGATCAAACAGGATTAGATACCCTGGTAGTCCACGCCGTAAACGATGAGTGCTAAGTGTTAGGGGGTTTCCGCCCCTTAGTGCTGCAGCTAACGCATTAAGCACTCCGCCTGGGGAGTACGACCGCAAGGTTGAAACTCAAAGGAATTGACGGGGACCCGCACAAGCGGTGGAGCATGTGGTTTAATTCGAAGCAACGCGAAGAACCTTACCAAATCTTGACATCCTTTGACAACTCTAGAGATAGAGCTTTCCCCTTCGGGGGACAAAGTGACAGGTGGTGCATGGTTGTCGTCAGCTCGTGTCGTGAGATGTTGGGTTAAGTCCCGCAACGAGCGCAACCCTTAAGCTTAGTTGCCATCATTAAGTTGGGCACTCTAAGTTGACTGCCGGTGACAAACCGGAGGAAGGTGGGGATGACGTCAAATCATCATGCCCCTTATGATTTGGGCTACACACGTGCTACAATGGACAATACAAAGGGCAGCGAAACCGAGAGGTCAAGCAAATCCCATAAAGTTGTTCTCAGTTCGGATTGTAGTCTGCAACTCGACTACATGAAGCTGGAATCGCTAGTAATCGTAGATCAGCATGCTACGGTGAATACGTTCCCGGGTCTTGTACACACCGCCCGTCACACCACGAGAGTTTGTAACACCCGAAGCCGGTGGAGTAACCATTTGGAGCTAGCCGTCGAAGGTGGGACAAATGATTGGGGTGAAGTCGTAACAAGGTAGCCGTATCGGAAGGTGCGGCTGGATCACCTCCTTTCTAAGGATATATTCGGAACATCTCGTAGAGATGAGGAATAACGTGACATATTGTATTCAGTTTTGAATGTTTATTTTAAACATTCAACTTAATAAATGAATATTGCATAAGACGTTTTATTTTGATATAATTTCTTATTGTGATTTTGATTTTATTGATTGTACATTGAAAACTAGATAAGTAAGTAAAATAGATTTTACCAAGCAAAACCGAGTGAATTAGAGTTTTAAAAAAGCTTGAATTCATAAAATATAATCGCTAGTGTTCGAAAGAACACTCACAAGATTAATAACAGGTTTCTTAACATTAGAACTACGTTCTAATATGGTGGAAACATAGATTAAGTTATTAAGGGCGCACGGTGAATGCCTTGGCACTAGAAGCCGACGAAGGACGTTACTAACGACGATATGCTTTGGGTAGCTGTAAGTAAGCGTTGATCCAGAGATTTCCGAATGGGGGAACCCAGCACGAGTTATGTCGTGTTATCGACAAGTGAATTCATAGCTTGTCAGAAGGCAGACCCGGAGAACTGAAACATCTTAGTACCCGGAGGAAGAGAAAGAAAAATCGATTCCCTGAGTAGCGGCGAGCGAAACGGGAAGAGCCCAAACCAATAAGCTTGCTTATTGGGGTTGTAGGACACTCTATACGGAGTTACAAAAGAATATATTAGACGAATCATCTGGAAAGTTGAATCAAAGAAGGTAATAATCCTGTAGTTGAAAATATATTCTCTCTTGAGTGGATCCTGAGTACGACGGAGCACGTGAAATTCCGTCGGAATCTGGGAGGACCATCTCCTAAGGCTAAATACTCTCTAGTGACCGATAGTGAACCAGTACCGTGAGGGAAAGGTGAAAAGTACCCCGGAAGGGGAGTGAAAGAGAACTTGAAACCGTGTGCTTACAAGTAGTCAGAGCCCGTTAATGGGTGATGGCGTGCCTTTTGTAGAATGAACCGGCGAGTTACGATCTGATGCAAGGTTAAGCAGTAAATGTGGAGCCGTAGCGAAAGCGAGTCTGAATAGGGCGTTGAGTATTTGGTCGTAGACCCGAAACCAGGTGATCTACCCATGGTCAGGTTGAAGTTCAGGTAACACTGAATGGAGGACCGAACCGACTTACGTTGAAAAGTGAGCGGATGAACTGTGGGTAGCGGAGAAATTCCAATCGAACCTGGAGATAGCTGGTTCTCTCCGAAATAGCTTTAGGGCTAGCCTCAAGTGATGATTATTGGAGGTAGAGCACTGTTTGGACGAGGGGCCCTTCTCGGGTTACCGAATTCAGACAAACTCCGAATGCCAATTAATTTAACTTGGGAGTCAGAACATGGGTGATAAGGTCCGTGTTCGAAAGGGAAACAGCCCAGACCACCAGCTAAGGTCCCAAAATATATGTTAAGTGGAAAAGGATGTGGCGTTGCCCAGACAACTAGGATGTTGGCTTAGAAGCAGCCATCATTTAAAGAGTGCGTAATAGCTCACTAGTCGAGTGACACTGCGCCGAAAATGTACCGGGGCTAAACATATTACCGAAGCTGTGGATTGTCCGTAGGACAATGGTAGGAGAGCGTTCTAAGGGCGTTGAAGTATGATCGCAAGGACATGTGGAGCGCTTAGAAGTGAGAATGCCGGTGTGAGTAGCGAAAGACGGGTGAGAATCCCGTCCACCGATTGACTAAGGTTTCCAGAGGAAGGCTCGTCCGCTCTGGGTTAGTCGGGTCCTAAGCTGAGGCCGACAGGCGTAGGCGATGGATAACAGGTTGATATTCCTGTACCACCTAGCATCGTTTTAATCGATGGGGGGACGCAGTAGGATAGGCGAAGCGTGCTGTTGGAGTGCACGTCTAAGCAGTGAGATTGAGTGTTAGGCAAATCCGGCACTCTTAAGATTGAGCTGTGATAGGGAGAGGAAATTGTTTCCTCGAGTCGTTGATTTCACACTGCCAAGAAAAGCCTCTAGATAGATAATAGGTGCCCGTACCGCAAACCGACACAGGTAGTCAAGATGAGAATTCTAAGGTGAGCGAGCGAACTCTCGTTAAGGAACTCGGCAAAATGACCCCGTAACTTCGGGAGAAGGGGTGCTCTTTAGGGTGCAAGCCCAGAAGAGCCGCAGTGAATAGGCCCAAGCGACTGTTTATCAAAAACACAGGTCTCTGCTAAACCGTAAGGTGATGTATAGGGGCTGACGCCTGCCCGGTGCTGGAAGGTTAAGAGGAGTGGTTAGCTTCTGCGAAGCTACGAATCGAAGCCCCAGTAAACGGCGGCCGTAACTATAACGGTCCTAAGGTAGCGAAATTCCTTGTCGGGTAAGTTCCGACCCGCACGAAAGGCGTAACGATTTGGGCACTGTCTCAACGAGAGACTCGGTGAAATCATAGTACCTGTGAAGATGCAGGTTACCCGCGACAGGACGGAAAGACCCCGTGGAGCTTTACTGTAGCCTGATATTGAAATTCGGCACAGCTTGTACAGGATAGGTAGGAGCCTTTGAAACGTGAGCGCTAGCTTACGTGGAGGCGCTGGTGGGATACTACCCTAGCTGTGTTGGCTTTCTAACCCGCACCACTTATCGTGGTGGGAGACAGTGTCAGGCGGGCAGTTTGACTGGGGCGGTCGCCTCCTAAAAGGTAACGGAGGCGCTCAAAGGTTCCCTCAGAATGGTTGGAAATCATTCATAGAGTGTAAAGGCATAAGGGAGCTTGACTGCGAGACCTACAAGTCGAGCAGGGTCGAAAGACGGACTTAGTGATCCGGTGGTTCCGCATGGAAGGGCCATCGCTCAACGGATAAAAGCTACCCCGGGGATAACAGGCTTATCTCCCCCAAGAGTTCACATCGACGGGGAGGTTTGGCACCTCGATGTCGGCTCATCGCATCCTGGGGCTGTAGTCGGTCCCAAGGGTTGGGCTGTTCGCCCATTAAAGCGGTACGCGAGCTGGGTTCAGAACGTCGTGAGACAGTTCGGTCCCTATCCGTCGTGGGCGTAGGAAATTTGAGAGGAGCTGTCCTTAGTACGAGAGGACCGGGATGGACATACCTCTGGTGTACCAGTTGTCGTGCCAACGGCATAGCTGGGTAGCTATGTATGGACGGGATAAGTGCTGAAAGCATCTAAGCATGAAGCCCCCCTCAAGATGAGATTTCCCAACTTCGGTTATAAGATCCCTCAAAGATGATGAGGTTAATAGGTTCGAGGTGGAAGCGTGGTGACACGTGGAGCTGACGAATACTAATCGATCGAAGACTTAATCAATTTATTTCAACGTTTTGCGAAGCAAAATCGTTTACTTACTATCTAGTTTTGAATGTATAATCATTCTCTTGTCTGGTGATAATGGCAAGGAGGTCACACCTGTTCCCATGCCGAACACAGAAGTTAAGCTCCTTAGCGCCGATGGTAGTTGGACTAACGTTCCGCTAGAGTAGGACGTTGCCAGGCAAACAAATCGTATGGATGCGATGAGCCGATATTGAGACCGTAAGGTCTCTTTTTTTATGTCAAAATATAAAAAATTAAAGACGAATGAAGTGTATTTAATTGCACATAAATAAGAAATATAGCTTAATCATTCTTTTTATATTCCTTTCATTTACTTTTACAAAATTTTTCAATAAAATTTTAATTAAAGGAGTGCTAAAGATGATTATTAGAGCTTTAGAAGAAACAGACCTACAATTCGTACATCATTTAAATAATGAATATTCTATTATGTCGTATTGGTTTGAGGAGCCGTATCAATCTTTAAGTGAATTACAAAGTTTATACCATAAACATATTCTAGATGAATCAGAGAGACGATTTGTTATTGAAGAGAATAATATCTCGATTGGTATTGTAGAGTTAGTGGAAATTAACTTTGTACATAGAAATTGCGAGGTTCAAATAATTATTGATTCACGATATGGAAATAAAGGTTATGCAAAGAAAGCGTTTAAGATGGCCATTGATTATGCATTTTTAGTTTTAAATATGAATAAAGTATATTTATATGTAGATATTAATAATAAAAAAGCAGTACATATATACAAAAATGCAGGTTTTCATATTGAAGGTGAACTTAAAGAGCATTTTTACACTCAAGGGAAATATAAAGATTGCTATATTATGGGATTACTTAAATCAAAATGGATTGAATTGCGTAATGGCAGTGATGATTTATCTCAAATTCATTAATAATTTAGAAAGTGTGCTATAAAATGAAACTTCCTATTACTGAAAAATTGAATCAACTTAATAAACAAAATGCAATTTCATTACATGTACCAGGTCATAAAAATATGACAATTGGTCACTTAGATCATTTGAAAATAAGTATGGATATGACTGAAATTACTGGACTTGATGATTTGCATCATCCTGAGGACATTATATTGAAAAGTATGGAGAATATTGAAAAGCACCCCAACTATGATGCCTATTTTTTAGTCAATGGTACTACTTCTGGTATTTTAGCAGTTGTTCAAGCTTTTTCAGAAATAGAGGGAAACTATTTAATCAGTAGAAATGTACATAAATCTGTATTTCATGGTTTAGATCTTGTACAACAACCAGCAGACATATTACCAATGTTTACAAGTGATGTGAGTAATCAATATTTAGGTCCAGAGACACATCATTTTAACCATAATCAGAAACTAAGTATTGTAACTTATCCTAACTATTATGGTGAGTGTTTCAATATTAAAGAATTTGTTATTAAAATGCATTGTCAGCATATTCCAGTATTAGTTGATGAAGCCCATGGTGCACATTTTAATTTACAACATTTTCCAAAGTCATCTCTTGAGTCAAATGCGGATTATGTTGTGCAATCGTATCATAAAACGTTACCTGCACTAACAATGGGATCTATGCTATTTATTCATAAAAATGCACCAATGAAAGAAGAAGTTATCCGTTATTTGGGATACTTTCAAACGTCTAGCCCTTCTTATTTGGTAATGTCTAGTCTTGAAATGGCACATCAATTTTTTAATGATTATCAGAGTGAATTATTTTTTGAAAAAAGAAAGCAATTCATAAACACTTTGAAATTAACTGGTTTTAATGTTATTGAAGTAAATGACGCATTAAAATTATTAATTCAGTATCCAGGATATTCAGGATATGATATCCAAACTTGGTTTGAACAATTAGATATTTATGCTGAGTTAGCTGATGATAAGCAAGTTCTGTTTGTCTTACCTCTTTGGCATAAAGATGACACATATCCATACGAAACTTTATTACATAAAATTTCACAACTAGATTTACCATCTATATCAAACAATAAATTAGAAACAATAACTTTACCTACAAAAGCGGGCATATATTATCCTCAACGTATCCATTCTACAATTTGGGTCGATATGAAAGAGGCGATTAATAAAGTTTTAGCCAAACACATTATTCCTTATCCACCTGGTGTTCCTATTTTTCTAAAAGGGGAAAGAATCACTCAAAATATGATAGAATTAGTGCAAGATTATCTTCAAAAAGGTAATAGAGTTGAAGGTATTATAGATGAAAAAATTTTAGTTAAGGATGAATGAAATGTCTGCATTTATAACATTTGAAGGTCCTGAGGGTTCAGGTAAAACAACAGTCTTGCAGCGTGTATCTGAAAAGTTAGCGCAACACTATCAAGTGGTTACAACTAGAGAACCTGGGGGTGTACCTACTGGTGAAGAAATTCGTAAAGTGTTGTTAGACGGTGGGAAAATGGATATCCGCACTGAAGCAATGTTGTTTGCAGCTTCAAGAAGAGAACATTTAGTGGAAAAAGTTATCCCTGCTTTGAGAAGTGATAAAATTGTCCTCTGTGATAGATATATTGATAGTTCTTTAGCTTATCAAGGGTATGCACGGGGTATAGGTATTGAAGAAGTTAAAAAATTAAATGATTTCGCAATAAATGGTCTTTATCCAGATTTAACAATTTATTTGGATATTACTGCTGAAGTTGGACGAGATAGAATCCTTAAAAATCAACGAATTCAAAATCGACTTGATAAAGAAGATATCGTATTTCATGAGAAAGTCATTGAAGGATATCAACAAGTGATTCAAGAAACACCGAATCGTTTTAAAGTGGTTGACGCAACAAGAAGTATTGATGAAGTAGTCACTGAAACTTATGAGATAATTTTAAAATTTTTAAAATAATTATGATATAATAACTAGAAGAGGTGTTTTAAGATGAAAATGATTATAGCGATCGTTCAAGATCAGGATAGTCAAGAACTTTCAGACCAACTCGTAAAAAATAACTTTAGAGCTACTAAATTAGCAACTACTGGTGGATTTTTAAAAGCCGGAAATACTACATTCTTATGTGGTGTTGACGACGATCGTGTAGACGATATTCTTTCAGTAATTGATAATACTTGTGGTAATAGAGAACAACTTGTTTCTCCAATGACACCAATGGGTGGTAGTGCAGACTCTTACATACCTTATCCTGTTGAAGTTGAGGTTGGAGGCGCTACAGTATTTGTAATGCCAGTCGATGCATTCCATAGATTTTAATCATTAAAATTAAAAAGAAATGTGAAATGAAATTTAAGACATCTTAGAAAATATACAATATTTCGAGGTTGGGACATAATTAGCTCATGCTCTTGGATACCAATTATCGGTGTCTCCAAGACAGGATTTTCAGCAAATGCATCTTCAGTTTACTAACTGAGTGCTTCTCACGATTCAACAGAATTATAAGTGTAATTTTGTGTATCGTTTTAATTTGCGTTAATTCTAAATGCTTTTGTCCTAACCTCTTTTTATATTAGAAGATTGAATAAGGAGTATGCAAAATGGATGAACAACAAAAATTAGCTAATGCGTATCATTCAAATAAGCTATCGCATGCCTACTTGTTTGAAGGTGATGATGCACAATCAATGAAGCATGTCGCGATGGAATTTGCAAAACTTATTCTGTGCAATGGTAATCAACAATGTGAAAGAAAAATCGATACGTATAATCACCCCGATTTTGTATATGTTTCTTCAGAAGAGAATACAATTAAAAAAGAACAAATTGAACAACTTGTACATCGCATGAATCAACTTCCAATTGAAGGCACACATAAAGTATATATTATCGAAGATTTTGAAAAGTTAACTGTTCAAGGTGAAAATAGTATATTAAAATTTTTAGAAGAACCACCTGAGAATACAATAGCTATTTTATTATCAACAAAACCTGAGCAAATTCTAGATACGATTCATTCACGCTGTCAGCATGTGTATTTTAAACCAAGTGATAAACAACACTTTGTAGATAAATTAGTAGAACAAGATATTAATAGAGCAGTAGCAGAGATGCTAAGCACATATACTACACAACTAGAAACCGCGAAAGATTTAAATGAAGAACATGATTTAATTGCACTTAGGAAAGTGATCATTCATTGGTGTGAATTATTATTAACGAATAAACCGATGGCATTGATTGCTATCATTGAATTATTGAAAAATGCAAAAAATCGAAAGTTACAATCTCTTACATTGGCAGCTGTGAATGCTTTCTTTGAAGATATTATGCATGCCAAAATAGGTATTGAGCGTAACTATGTATATACAGATTTAGAAGCGGAAATTGTAAAGTATGCAGAACAATTATCGTTTAATCAAATCATATTAATGTACGACCAAATCACAGAAGCGCACAAAAAATTAATGCAAAATGTTAATCCAACGCTCGTATTTGAACAAATAGTAATTAAAGGTGTGAGTTAGAATGCCAAATATCGTAGGTGTACAATTTCAAAAGGCTGGGAAACTGGAATATTATGCGCCTAAAGATTTAGACGTAAAAGTTGATGAGTGGGTTGTAGTCGAATCTAAGCGAGGCATTGAAATTGGAAGTGTTAAGTTTCCACCTAAAGACGTTGAAGATGGAGATGTAACACTACCTCTAAAAGAAATTATACGTGTCGCAACTGAGGACGATATCGAAACATATTATCAAAATGACCGAGATGCTAATGAAGCATTAGAATTGTGCAAAGAATTAGTAAAAAATCAACAATTGGACATGAGATTGGTGAATTGTGAATATACGCTAGATAAATCTAAAGTTATTTTCAATTTTACCGCAGACGATCGTATTGATTTTCGTAAATTAGTAAAAAACTTAGCACAAAATTTAAAAACACGCATTGAATTAAGACAAATTGGTGTGCGTGATGAAGCGAAATTATTGGGTGGTATTGGACCATGTGGACGTTCGTTATGTTGTGCTACATTCTTAGGAGATTTTGAACCGGTATCTATTAAAATGGCTAAAGACCAAAACTTATCATTAAATCCTACAAAAATTTCAGGTGCTTGTGGACGTTTAATGTGCTGTCTTAAATATGAGAATGATTTTTATGAAGAAGCAAGAGCACAATTACCAGATGTTGGTGACAAGATAGAAACGCCTGAAGGTAAGGGTCAAGTCATAGGTTTAAATATATTAGATATTTCGATGCAAGTTAAAATTGAAGGACTAGAACAGCCGTTAGAATATAAAATGGAAGAATTAGAAGCTTTGAACTAAGGAGGGTACGTTACTTTTGAATCGCAACGACTTATTTGAAAAAATTGTTCAACTAGAAAGTAATGTTCATCAATTAAATGAAGATATGACTGATTTGAAGTCCTTAGCTGTGCAACTTATTGAAGAAAATGTCACTTTACAAGTTGAAAATGATAATTTAAAAACATTGATGGCTAAGAGCGAACAAGATGTGGAATCTACTAAGGTTTCAAATCATCTTGAGGGTAATAAAAAAGAAACTGATAAAAAAAATAACACTAAAAGTACAATCAAGCATGTCAAAAAACCTTTACCAAGTAAAGATAATTTAGCAGTTTTATATAGTGAAGGGTTTCATATTTGTAATGGTGAATTATTTGGTAAACATCGTTATGGTGAAGACTGTTTATTGTGCATGAATGTGTTAAATAGCTAAACTTAATTTGATTGCTACTGTTAGGCTTATCAAACAATCTAATAGCAATTTTAATTATGCTAATTTATAGCTTTAGCTGATAATAAGGGATGGATTTCAACTCAATCGAAAGCGTGATGGGTTGTAAAGACATCTCTTTTTTAGGAGAAAAAGGATTATGTTAAAAAATCACGAACGTTATGATTATTTGATTAAAGAAAACTTACAAATTATACAAAATGATGATGTTTTTTCATTCTCTACCGATGCTTTGTTGTTAGCACATTTTACAAAAGTTAGAAAAAATGACAAAGTATTAGATCTTTGTGCTGGAAATGGTGTGATTGCATTATTATTATCTGCTAAAGGATCTCAACAAATTGAAAGTATCGAGATACAAGAGCAATTGGTAGGTATGGCGGAACGCAGCTTTAAATATAATCATTTAAATGAACGCTTATACATGCATCATATGGATTTAAAAGAGGTAACGAAACGCTTTAAACCTTCTCAATATACTTTAGTAACCTGTAATCCGCCTTATTTTAAAAATAATCAATTGCATCAACATCAAAAGGAAGCACATAAAATTGCACGACATGAAGTCAAATGTACATTGGAAGATTGCATGTTAGCTGCACGTCATTTGTTAAAACAGGGTGGTCGCCTAATGATGGTTCATAGAGCGGATAGATTGATGGATGTCTTAACAGAAATGCGCAAGGCGAATATTGAACCAAAACGGGTAGTGTTTATCTATAGTAAGATAGGTAAATCAGCTGTTACGATTGTAGTAGAAGGACGTAAAGATGGTAAACAAGGATTAGAAATTGCACCGCCATTCTACATCTACAATCAAGATGGAGCGTATAGTGATGAGATGAGAGATGTATATTATGGATAAGCACTATGTTTATATTGTTAAATGTAAAGATAATACGCTATATACTGGTTATGCCAAAGATGTTGAGGCACGTATTGCAAAGCACAATGCTGGAAAAGGAGCCAAATATACTAAAATAAGACGTCCGGTAGTGTTAGTTTATCAAGAAACATTTACTTCAAAATCAGAAGCCATGCGCAGAGAGTATGAAATTAAAACATTCACAAGAGAACAAAAATTAAAAATGATTGAGGGGAAATAAGATGGCGACACTCTATTTAGTGGGTACTCCTATTGGCAATTTAGGAGATATTACCTTTCGTGCGATTGAAACCTTAAAAAATGCTGATTTCATTGCCTGTGAAGATACGCGTGTGACTAAGAAATTATGTAATCATTACGATATTCAAACACCGTTAAAATCATATCATGAACATAATAAAGCACAACAAACAGATTATTTAATAGAGTTACTTGCTGAAGGGCATGATATCGCATTAGTATCAGATGCTGGATTGCCGTTAATTAGTGACCCAGGATATGAATTGGTAGTTGAAGCACAGAATAATAATATTAAAGTTGAGACGGTCCCAGGCCCTAACGCAGGTTTAACAGCCTTAATGGCAAGTGGTTTGCCTTCATATACTTATACATTTTTAGGTTTTTTACCGCGAAAAGAGAAAGACAAAATAGCTGTTTTACAGGAAAGAATGTATCAAGACAGTACGATTATTGTTTATGAATCACCGTTTAGAGTTGTGGAAACATTAAAAGCCATTTCCAAAGTGGATGCTACACGACGCGTAGCAGTAGGACGTGAATTAACTAAAAAATTTGAACAAATCGTTATGCGAGATATTGAGTCATTACTAATAGCTTTTCAAAATGAAGACATTCCACAAAAAGGCGAATTTGTTATTCTTATTGAAGGCGCAAAACCACTTGAGACAGAACAATGGTTTGAAAGTTTATCTATTACAGAACATGTTGCGCATTATATAAATGAACAACAAGTTAAACCTAAAAAAGCAATTAAATTAGTAGCTGAAGATCGACAAATGAAAACGGGCGAAGTTTATGATATTTACCATGAAATCAAGTGATTTCATAGGTAGTATTTGAAGGTGAATTATTTTCAGAAAATAAACGGTGAAAATCATAGAAATAGCCCATAAAACAACGAATTTATGGTAATGTAAATAAGATACGACATTAGAATTTCTATATGCGTTATAATTTAAAGTAACGAAATATTAAGGGAACTGTGACGATGTTAAATTGTCTCAGTCTTTTTGAAAGTTTATAGGAAAGAATAGTAAATTTAAAAGTTTTTATGTTGTAAACGATGAGGAGGACCATTGATGGCGAAAGAAACATTTTATATTACAACCCCTATTTATTACCCAAGTGGTAATTTGCATATTGGCCATGCATATTCAACGGTTGCAGGAGATGTAATCGCACGATACAAACGTATGCAAGGATATGATGTACGTTATTTAACAGGTACAGATGAACATGGTCAAAAAATTCAAGAAAAAGCACAAAAAGCGGGTAAAACTGAATTAGAATATTTAGATGAAATGATTAATGGCATTAAACGTCTATGGAATAAATTAGAAATCTCTAATGATGACTTTATTCGAACAACAGAAGAACGTCATAAACTTGTTGTTGAAAAAGTATTTGAACGTCTTTTGAAACAAGGCGATATCTATCTTGGTGAATATGAAGGATGGTATTCTGTACCTGATGAAACGTATTACACTGAATCACAATTAGTTGATCCTGTGTATGAAAATGGCAAAATTGTTGGCGGTAAGAGTCCCGATTCAGGCCATGAAGTTGAGTTAGTTAAAGAAGAAAGCTATTTCTTTAATATCAATAAATATACTGATAGATTATTAGAATTTTACGATGCTAATCCAGACTTCATTCAACCACCTTCAAGAAAGAATGAAATGATTAATAACTTTATTAAACCAGGTTTAGAAGATTTAGCCGTTTCACGTACGTCATTCGACTGGGGCGTGAGAGTGCCATCAAATCCTAAACACGTAGTATACGTATGGATTGATGCATTGGTTAACTATATCTCATCATTAGGTTATTTATCAGATGATGATGCATTATTCCAAAAATACTGGCCTTCAGATGTACATTTAATGGCTAAGGAAATTGTGCGTTTCCACTCTATTATTTGGCCGATTTTATTAATGGCATTAGATTTACCACTTCCTAAAAAAGTATTTGCGCATGGTTGGATTTTAATGAAAGACGGCAAAATGAGTAAATCAAAAGGAAATGTAGTAGATCCAAATGTACTTATTGACCGTTATGGCTTAGATGCAACACGTTACTATTTAATGCGTGAGTTACCATTCGGTTCAGATGGCGTCTTTACTCCGGAAGCCTTTGTAGAACGTACAAACTATGATTTAGCGAATGACTTAGGTAACTTAGTTAACCGTACAATCTCTATGATTAATAAGTATTTCCAAGGTGAACTTCCAGCCTATCAAGGTCCTAAACATGAATTAGATGAAGACATGGAAGCTCTTGCTTTAGAAACTGTGAAAAACTTCAACGAAAATATGGAAAGTTTCCAATTTTCAGTAGCATTATCTACTGTTTGGAAATTAATCAGTCGTACGAATAAATATATTGATGAAACAACGCCATGGGTATTAGCTAAAGACGAAGCACAACGCGATATGCTTGGAAATGTAATGGCACACTTAGTAGAAAATATTCGATTTGCTACCGTGCTATTAAGACCATTCTTAACACATGCACCAAGAGAAATCTTTGAGCAATTAAATATTAATAATACAGAACTATTCGAATTAGAAAGTCTTGAAACATACGGCGCTTTAACGCAACCCATTATGGTTACTGAAAAGCCATCTCCAATCTTCCCTAGATTAGATACTGAAGCGGAAATTGCATATATCAAAGAATCTATGCAACCGCCTAAATCTGAAGAATCTAAAGAAGAAGCGGAAGCACCAAGCAAAGATCAAATCGATATTAAAGACTTTGACAAAGTAGAAATTAAAGCGGCTACTATCACTGATGCAGAAAATGTTAAAAAATCTGATAAATTATTAAAAATTCAAATCGATTTAGGTTCTGAACAACGTCAAATTGTTTCAGGTATTGCAAAATTCTATCGCCCTGAGGATATTATTGGTAAAAAAGTAGCAGTTGTAACAAACTTGAAACCAGCTAAATTAATGGGACAAAAATCAGAAGGTATGATTTTATCTGCTGAGAAAGATGGCGTCTTAACTTTAGTTAGCTTACCAAGTGCTATTCCAAATGGTGCAATTGTAAAATAGAGCAAGCTTTTCAATATAATAATTTAAAGTATAAACCAGACCTTAAATGTTAGGAGAGATAGCATGTTAATCGATACACATGTTCACTTAAATGATGAACAATATGATGAAGATTTAAGCGAAGTTATTTCACGTGCTAGAGAAGCGGGTGTTGATCGCATGTTTGTTGTTGGTTTTGATACGCCGACAATCGAACGTACGATGGAATTGATAGATGAATATGACTTTATTTACGGTATCATCGGTTGGCATCCTGTTGATGCAATTGATTTCACTGAAGAACGCTTAGAGTGGATTGAAGGATTAGCTAAACATCCTAAAATTATTGGTATTGGTGAAATGGGACTTGATTATCATTGGGATAAATCACCTGTTGATGTTCAAAAAGAAGTATTTAGAAAGCAAATTGCATTAGCTAAGAGAGTCAAATTGCCGATCATTATTCATAATAGAGAAGCAACACAAGACTGTGTAGACATCTTAAGAGAAGAACATGCAGAAGAAGTAGGAGGCATTATGCATAGTTTTAGTGCTTCTCCAGAAATTGCCGATGTGGTTATTAATAAATTGAATTTCTATGTTTCTTTAGGAGGACCTGTAACATTTAAAAATGCAAAACAGCCTAAAGAAGTTGCAAAACATGTTCCAATGGATAGATTATTAGTTGAAACGGATGCACCGTACCTATCTCCTCATCCATATAGAGGTAAACGTAATGAACCAGAAAGAGTTACGCTAGTTGCTCAACAAATCGCTGAATTACGTGGCATGACATATGAAGAAGTTTGTCGTCAAACAACTGAAAATGCTGAAAGATTATTTAAATTAAATCAATAATATTGATGTGAGAAAGATGTTAAACAAGACATGTCGTGGTATCATTTTTATAAATAAACACGACGTGTTATCATCTTTCTCATTTTTTTGATTTTCAAAAATGAATAAGATGAAATTGAGTGAAAGGTAATGATAATTTACTATGAAGATAAATGAATTTATCGTTGTAGAAGGTAGAGATGATACACAACGCGTTAAATCAGCAGTTGAGTGTGATACGATTGAAACAAACGGTAGTGCTATTAATAAGGAAACGTTAACTGTAATTCAAAATGCGCAAGAAACAAGAGGTGTTATTGTGTTAACGGATCCTGATTTTCCTGGAGATAAAATTCGCAATATAATTACTGAACATGTGTCTGGTGTGAAGCATGCGTATATTGATCGTGAAAAGGCAAAGAACAAGCGAGGCAAGATTGGTATTGAACATGCACAACCAAGCGATATTAAAGAAGCGCTTATGCACGTAAGTTCACCTTTTGAAGAAGCTAAAGAATCCATTGATAAAAGTGTGTTAATCGATTTAGGATTGATAATTGGTAAAGATGCAAGACGGAAAAGAGAAATATTAGGTCAAAAATTACATATAGGGCATTCAAATGGGAAACAATTGCTTAAAAAATTAAATGCTTTTGGTTATACGGAAGCAGATGTAAGAGAAGCATTATCGATGAATGAGGAGAGTGATTAAAAGGTGGAAAGAAAAGATATTGCGACACCTTCACGAACGAGAGAATTATTAAATCAATTTGGATTTAATTTTAAAAAGAGTTTAGGACAAAACTTCCTAATAGATGTAAATATTATTCATAAAATTATAGATGCAAGTCAAATCGACAAATCTACAGGCATTATAGAAGTTGGACCGGGTATGGGCTCATTAACAGAACAACTAGCTAAAAGTGCTAAAAAAGTGATGTCGTTTGAAATAGATCAACGTCTTATTCCAGTTTTAATGGAAACACTTGCCCCTTATGATAATGTAACCATTATTAATGAGGATATTCTAAAAGCAGATATCGCCAAAGCTGTAGAAACACATTTAAACGATTGCGACAAAATTATGGTCGTTGCCAATTTGCCTTACTATATCACAACCCCAATCTTATTGAATTTAATGCAACAAGATATTCCAATTGACGGTTATGTGGTCATGATGCAAAAAGAAGTTGGGGAACGTTTAAATGCTGAAGTGGGTACAAAGGCATATGGGTCATTATCAATTGTGACACAGTATTATACTGAAACAAGTAAAGTCTTAACAGTACCTAAATCAGTCTTTATGCCACCACCAAATGTCGATTCAATCGTTGTAAAATTAATGCAAAGATCAGAACCGTTAGTGACAATAGATGATGAACAAGCTTTCTTTAAACTGGCTAAAGCAGCATTTGCACAAAGACGAAAAACAATAAATAATAATTACCAAAATTTCTTCAAAGATGGAAAAAGTCATAAAGAAAGTATCTTAAAATGGCTGGAACAAGCGGAAATTGATCCAAAAAGACGTGGTGAAACATTATCAATACAAGATTTTGCACGATTGTATGAAGAAAAGAAAAAATTCCCTGAATTAGAAAATTAAATTGTTGACAAAGCGCATTTACCTTGATAAAATTTAAATTTTATTTGACAATACACCTCGAAATATGGTATTATGTAACTTGTAGCGAGGTGGAGCAATATGCCAAAATCAATTTTGGACATCAAAAATTCTATTGATTGTCATTTAGGAAATCGTATTGTACTTAAAGCCAACGGTGGTCGTAAAAAAACAATTGAACGTTGTGGTGTGTTAAAAGAAACATATCCTTCAGTATTTATTGTTGAATTAGACCAAGATAAGCATAATTTTGAAAGAGTTTCGTATACATATACGGATGTGCTAACAGAGAACGTACAAGTTTCATTTGAAGAAGATAATCATCAAGAAGTAGTTGCACACTAATTAGAGATAAATATAGAGTTTAGTGTTCTTCAGACTCTATAATACAAACATATTTGGGTGTTGGGCTGATAATAGTTCAACACTCTTTTTTTTATCTATATTTTACATATACAAAGCCGATGAAAGATTGTGACGAGTTTGACAAAATGGCATGCATCAAATTTACTTGAAAATGCTACAATTTCATCAAAAAGCGTATATTAGTAGATTAATAATTCTCTTTCATTAAGATTTTACATAAATTTGTGCGATATCTATCAAATAATTTAAGTCTTTATGTTAAAATCATCTTATTACTATTGACGAAGAGAGGGCGGAAAAATGATATATGAAACGGCACCTGCCAAGATAAATTTGACGCTCGATACACTTTTCAAAAGAGATGATGGTTATCACGAAATTAGTATGATTATGACTACTGTTGATTTAAATGATCGTTTATCTTTTCAAAAAAGAAAAGATAAAAAAATTATTGTTGATATTGAACATAATTATGTTCCGAATGACCAAAAAAATTTGGCTTATCGTGCAGCTAAGTTAATGATGGAAACGTATGATCTAAAACAAGGCGTGACGATAACGATAGATAAAGATATTCCTGTTTCAGCAGGGTTGGCTGGAGGTTCAGCTGATGCAGCAGCAACAATGCGCGGTATAAACCGATTATTTAATCTCGATATATCTTTAGAAGAGTTAAGCGATTTAGGTATACAAATTGGGACAGACGTACCTTTCTGTATTTATAATCGAACAGCTTTGTGTAAAGGTAGAGGTGAAAAAATAACGTTCTTAAATAGACCACCTTCTGCATGGGTTGTCTTAGCTAAACCCAATTTAGGCATTTCTTCTCCAGACGTGTTTAGGGCACTTGATTTAAATAATGCGCACTATGTAGATACATTAATGTGTGAAGAAGCGATTGCTGATGGAGATTATGATAAATTGTGTAAAAGTTTATCTAATCGTTTAGAGCCTGTATCGATGTCTATGCACCCTGAAATTGAAAAGATCAAAAATAATATGTTGCAATGTGGTGCTGATGGGGCGTTAATGAGTGGCAGTGGTCCGACTGTTTATGGACTTGCCCAAAAGGAAAGCCAAGCAAAAAAAGTGTTTAATGCTGTGAATGGCTGCTGTAATGAAGTGTATTTAGTTAGATTATTAGGATAGAAGGGTTGAACAACATATGAGGTATAAAAGAAGCGAACGTATCGTCTTTATGACACAATATTTAATGAATCATCCAAATCAGTTAATACCGTTAACTTTTTTTGTGAAAAAATTTAAACAAGCTAAATCCTCAATTAGTGAGGACGTCCAAATCATCAAAAATACATTCCAAAAAGAAAAGTTAGGTACAGTAATCACAACGGCCGGAGCAAGTGGAGGCGTGACATATAAACCGATGATGAGTAAAGAAGAAGCAACGGAAATTATTGATGAAATTATTACATTGCTTCAAGAAAAAGAACGTCTATTACCAGGAGGCTATCTTTTCTTATCAGACTTAGTAGGAAATCCTACATTGCTTAATAAAGTTGGTAAATTAATAGCAAGTATCTATATGGAAGAAGAGTTGGATGCTGTTGTAACAATCGCTACGAAAGGGATATCACTTGCCAACGCAGTAGCGAACGTATTAAATTTACCTGTAGTAGTAATTAGAAAAGACAATAAAGTTACAGAAGGTTCTACTGTGTCAATTAATTACGTTTCTGGTTCATCACGTAAGATTGAGACAATGGTTCTGTCAAAACGAACATTGGCGGAAAATTCTAATGTTCTAGTAGTAGATGATTTTATGCGAGCAGGAGGCTCAATCAATGGGGTTATGAATCTCATGAATGAGTTTAAAGCTCAAGTAAAAGGGGTATCTGTACTTGTAGAATCAAAAGAAGTTAAACAAAGGTTGATTGAGGATTATACTTCTTTAGTTAAATTATCTGATGTTGATGAATATAATCAGGAATTCAAAGTAGAACCCGGCAATAGTTTGTCTAAATTTTCTTAAAAGGAGTTTTACAGCATGAAAACAATTAACACTAATAAAGCACCTGAAGCTTTAGGACCATACTCACACGCTATGGTTGTGAATAATTTAGTATTCACATCAGGACAAATTCCATTAGATACTGAAGGAAATATTGTCAGTGATGATGTGAAAGAACAAACCAAACAAGTACTTGAAAATTTATCAGTTGTACTTGCGGAAGCTGGTTCGGATTTAAATTCTGTTGTGAAAGCAACAATTTTTATCTCTGATATGAATGAATTTCAACAAATAAATGAAGTTTATGGTAGCTACTTTAGTGATCATCAACCAGCACGTAGTTGTGTTGAAGTTGCACGTTTACCTAAAGATGTTAAAGTTGAAATTGAAGTTGTAGGTAAAGTTAAAGGAATATAATTTCCTTAATTAAAACATTGTCAAGCTTCTAAACAAACAAAGATATATACTAGGGGGGGCTCACTGCATGAAAGTGACAGATGTAAGACTTAGAAAAATACAAACAGATGGCAGAATGAAAGCACTTGTTTCAATTACACTTGATGAAGCTTTTGTGATTCATGATTTACGTGTAATCGAAGGAAACTCAGGTCTTTTCGTTGCTATGCCAAGCAAACGTACACCAGATGGTGAATTCCGTGATATCGCGCATCCAATCAACTCTGATATGAGACAAGAAATCCAAGATGCCGTTATGAAAGTATATGACGAAACAGATGAAGTAATTCCTGATAAAAATGCTTCATCAGAAGAATCAGACGAAGCTTAAAATAAATATAGAATAAATAATGTGCTTGGGACATCGTTCCCAGAGAAATAGCCAGTAAATGAGTTTTTTAATTCATTTACTGGCTTCTTTATTTACAATACTGTGTATCGTTGGCTCGCTTACTCAACTTGCTTTGTTTGTAGAAACTGATTAACTCATTTTCTCTGTGTTGAGGCCCTTTTTAGGGAACAGCTACTTACCTAATTGCAAATGCGCTTAGGTTCATTAAATTACTGTTCCCTCAAGAGTCTCGCCAAAATACTTTATATTTATATGTAATTTCACATGGTTTCTGAACGTTTGATTATAATTAGATCATCTTAGTGATGCTTAACATTTACAAAACCGTTTTAATCTTGAAACTCGAAGTTGAGTTAAATTATAATAAATAAGAAGTGTAAAATATTTTATCTGCAAAGTATGATTTATAAATTGAGAAAGTAGTTAATTTACATAAATTAAAGACATCGCTTTGTTTAGGCGGAAAATTAATTGGAGGGTTACCATTCATGCAAAGAAACGCGGTAATATTAGCAGCTGGAAAAGGTACGAGAATGAAATCAAAGAAATATAAAGTGCTACATGAAGTTGCTGGTAAATCAATGGTTGAACATGTGTTAACAAATGTTAAAGAGGCAGGCGTTAATCAAATCGTGACAATCGTCGGTCATGGTGCTGAGGAAGTTAAAGAAACATTAGGAAATCAATCATTATATAGTTACCAAAGCGAACAACTAGGAACTGCACATGCTGTAAAAATGGCACAAGATCATTTAGAAAATGAAGAAGGAACAACACTAGTTGTGTGTGGTGATACACCGTTAATTACCGCTAACACATTACAAAAGTTAATTGAACATCATGAAGGTGCTAACGCCCAAGCCACTGTATTATCAGCAACTGCACAAATTCCTTTCGGTTATGGAAGAATCGTTAGAGATGCTAATAATCAATTAAAATGTATCGTTGAGGAAAAAGACGCAACTGATGAAGAAAAAGCGTTAACAGAAATTAGTTCAGGCATTTTTGCATTTGACAATAAAGTGCTTTTTGAAAAATTGGCAAAAGTAAAAAATGATAATGCACAAGGTGAGTATTACTTACCTGATGTTATTTCTTTAATTTTAGAAGATAACGGCATCGCTGAAGTTTATCATACAGATGATTTTAATGAAATTATGGGTGTTAATGATCGAGTGATGCTAAGTAATGCTGAAAAAGCCTTACAACAACGTATTAACATTCAACATATGAGAAATGGTGTGACAATCATCGACCCAACAACGACGTTTATTGGTCCAGATGTACAAATTGGTATGGATACAATTATTGAGCCAGGCGTACGTATTAATGGTAAAACAGTTATTGGTGAAGAAGCGGTCATCGGTCAATATTCAGAAATTAATAATAGCCAAATTGGTGCTCAAGTAGACATCAAACAATCAGTAATTAATGATTCAACAGTTGGCGATAAAACCAAAGTTGGCCCATTTGCGCAGTTGAGACCAGGTTCAAATTTAGGCGCGGAAGTAAAAGTAGGTAACTTTGTAGAAGTGAAAAAAGCAGATCTTAAAGATGGCGCTAAAGTTTCACACTTAAGCTATATTGGAGACGCAGAAATTGGCGAACGTACAAATATTGGGTGTGGTTCAATCACAGTTAACTATGATGGCGTAAATAAATTTAAAACAGTAGTGGGTAAAGATGCCTTTATAGGCTGTAATACAAACTTAGTAGCGCCGGTAACAGTAGGTGATGGCGTATTAATAGCAGCAGGCTCTACAATTACAGATAATGTTCCAAATGAAAGTTTAGCACTTGCACGTGCGCGTCAAATTACTAAAGAAGGTTACCTCAAAAAATAAATTTTTAATAAAATAAAGTATCTCTTTTTTACAATTTATTGTTGAAGATAGTAAAAGTGACTAATTTTTTATATAATGTAAGTGTCTAAGTTAAAAATTGGAGGACTATAAATGTTAAATAATGAATACAAGAATTCATCTTTAAAGATTTTCTCTTTAAAAGGAAATGAGCCGTTAGCGCAAGAAGTTGCTGATCGTGTAGGGATTGAATTAGGGAAATGTTCTGTAAAACGCTTTAGTGATGGTGAAATTCAAATCAATATTGAAGAAAGTATTCGTGGTTGTGATGTCTTCATTATCCAACCAACTTCGAATCCAGTTAATTTACACCTAATGGAATTATTAATTATGATTGATGCATGTAAGCGTGCTTCAGCAGCAAATATTAATATTGCAGTTCCATACTATGGTTATGCACGACAAGATAGAAAAGCACGTAGCCGTGAACCTATTACAGCTAAATTAGTAGCTAACTTAATTGAAACAGCTGGCGCTAATCGCATGATTGCTTTAGATTTACACGCACCACAAATTCAAGGATTCTTTGATATTCCAATCGACCATTTAATGGGTGTACCTATCATTGGTCAACATTTTGAAAATGACCCTAACATCGACCCTGAAGAATGTGTCGTAGTATCACCTGACCATGGTGGTGTTACACGTGCACGTAAACTTGCTGACATTTTAAAAACTCCGATTGCTATTATTGATAAACGTCGTCCTAAACCTAACGTAGCAGAAGTTATGAACATTGTAGGAGAAATCGAAGGACGTACAGCGATTATTATTGATGATATTATTGATACAGCAGGTACAATTACGTTAGCTGCACAAGCACTTAAAGATAAAGGTGCTAAAGATGTATACGCTTGTTGTACACACCCAGTATTATCTGGTCCTGCAAAAGAACGTATCGAAAATTCAGCGATTAAAGAATTAATCGTTACAAACTCAATCTTACTTGATGACTCTCGTAAGCCATCAAACACAAAAGAATTATCAGTGGCTGGTTTATTAGCACAAGCTATTATTCGTGTGTATGAACGAGAATCAGTCAGTGTATTATTTGACTAAAGTTTACAAATGAATTTGACTTATATATTTCAACCGTGTATAATACATTCGTTCGTGGTTTTACGAACTAATAAACACTTGCAAGCAACTTATTAAGTTGATGGGTAAGTGAAGGGAAGTCCAGTACTTAAGTTTCTCACGAGAATAAGTCACTAGACTTGAAAATGAAAGGTGGAAATACGAATGACTTCATTAAAGTCAATCATCCGTCAAGGTAAACAAACACGTTCTGACCTTAAAAAACTACGTAATACAGGTAAAGTACCTGCAGTTGTTTATGGTTATGGTACTAAAAATACTTCAGTTAAAGTTGATGAAGTTGAATTCATCAAAGTTATCCGTGAAGTAGGACGTAACGGTGTTATCGATTTAGGCGTAGGTTCTAAATCAATTAAAGTAATGGTGTCAGATTATCAATTTGACCCACTTAAAAACCAAATTACACACATTGACTTCTTAGCAATCAACATGACTGAAGAACGTACTGTTGATGTACCAGTTCACTTAGTAGGTGAAGCTGCTGGCGCTAAAGAAGGTGGCGTAGTTGAACAACCATTATTCGACTTACAAGTTACAGCAACTCCAGAAAATATCCCTGAGTCAATCGAAGTTGACATTACTGAATTAGAAGTAAATGACAGCTACTCAGTTGCAGATATTAAAGTATCTGGCGATTTCACAATTGAAAACGACCCAGAAGAATCTGTTGTAACAGTAGTTCCTCCAACTGATGAACCTACTGAAGAAGAAGTTGAAGCTATGGAAGGTGAAGCAGCAACTGAAGAACCTGAAGTAGTTGGTGAAGACAAAGAAGATAGCGAAGAAGAAGACAAAGAAGAAAATAAAGACGAAGAATAATTCGTTTAACGTTTTCTATATTGCTTATACGCTATAAATAGTCAAATAGCACTGTGCTTATTAACATAAGCATGGTGCTTTTTGTGTTATTATAGGGAATGTTATAGAATAATGATTAATCAATATACGTTCCCGTCTTTTTAGATAAATGTATAAAACGAACACAATGGAGGTAGCAGCGTATGAAATGTATTGTGGGTCTTGGAAATATAGGTAAACGTTATGAATTAACAAGACACAATATTGGCTTTGAAGTAATTGATTACATTTTAGAAAAACATCATTTTACTTTAGATAAACAAAAATTTAAAGGAGCTTACACGATTGAACATCTTAATGGCGATAAGGTGTTATTTATCGAACCCATGACAATGATGAACCTTTCAGGAGAAGCTGTTGGACCGTTAATGGACTATTATAATGTAGACGTAGATGATTTGATTGTATTGTATGATGATTTAGACTTATCTCAAGGACACATTCGTTTGCGCCAAAAAGGTAGTGCTGGTGGTCATAATGGCATGAAATCAATTATAAAACATTTAGGTACAGATCAATTTAAACGTATTCGTATTGGTGTAGGGAGACCAACAAATGGCATGTCAGTTCCGGATTATGTATTGCAGAAATTTTCAAAAGAAGAAATGATGACAATGGACAAAGTGATTGAACATTCAGCACAAGCCGTTGAAGCATTTATCGAAAGTTCACGCTTTGATCATGTAATGAATGAATATAATGGAGAAGTCAATTGAGAACAGTCATTTCAGATTATATTCAAAACGACAAACGCTTCCAAGAACTAGACGATGTTTTTGGTCAAGAGAATATTCTTGTTACCGGCCTATCTCCCTCAGCCAAGGCAACGATTATTGCTGAAAAGTACCTAAAAGATAAAAAACAGATGTTGTTAATCACCAACAACTTATATCAAGCAGATAAATTAGAAACAGATATTCTGCAATATGTGAATGATTCAGATGTTTATAAATATCCTGTTCAAGATATTATGACTGAAGAATTTTCAACGCAAAGCCCTCAACTTATGAGTGAACGTGTAAGAACACTAACCGCATTAGCTCATAATGAGAAAGGGTTATTTATCGTTCCATTAAATGGCTTAAAAAAATGGCTAACACCAGTAGAATTATGGAAAGACCATCAGATGACGTTACAAGTGGGCGATGATATTGATGTAGATGACTTTTTAAATAAATTAGTGAACATGGGATATCGTCGCGAGAGCGTCGTATCACACATTGGCGAATTCTCTCTACGTGGTGGCATTATTGATATCTATCCGTTAATCGGGCAACCTGTCCGCATTGAATTATTCGATACGGAAGTTGATTCGATTCGTGATTTTGATGTTGAAACGCAACGTTCAAACGATAACGTTGAAAAGATCGATATTACTACTGCAAGTGACTATGTCATCACAGAAGATGTGATTCAACACTTACAAACTGAATTAAAACAAGCGTATGAAGAAACGAGACCTAAGATTGATAAATCAGTAAGAAATGATTTGAAAGAGATATATGAAAGTTTTAAACTCTTTGAATCTACATTTTTTGATCATCAATTGTTACGTCGCCTCGTAGCATTTATGTATAAACAACCGTCTACACTGATTGATTATTTTGAAAAGGATGCCATCATTGTAGCCGATGAATACAACCGTATTAAAGAAACTGAAAAGACACTAACAACTGAAGTGGATGACTTTATTCAAAATCTAATTGAGAGTGGTAATGGCTTCATAGGGCAATCATTTATGCAATATGATGGTTTTGAAACATTATTAGGCAATTATCCAGTTACCTACTTTACATTGTTTACGTCTTCGATGCCGGTACAGTTACAACATATCATTAAATTCTCATGTAAACCTGTGCAACAATTTTACGGTCAGTACGATATCATGCGTTCAGAATTTCAACGCTATGTACACAATGACTATACAATCGTGGTATTAGTCGAGACGGAAACCAAAGTTGAACGAATACAATCTATGTTAAATGAGATGCATATTCCAACTGTGACGCATGTTCATAATGATATACAAAGTGGACAAGCCATTGTTACAGAAGGTAGTTTATCTGAAGGTTTCGAATTGCCATATATGCAATTGGTTGTTATCACTGAGCGAGAGCTTTTCAAAACGAAACAGAAGAAACAACGTAAACGTACTAAGACCATGTCTAATGCGGAAAAGATTAAGTCATATCAAGATTTAAATGTAGGCGATTATATCGTACATGTACACCATGGTGTGGGACGTTATTTAGGTGTAGAAACGCTAGAAGTTGGCGATGTTCACAGAGACTACATTAAATTGCAATATAAAGGCACGGATCAACTCTTTGTACCTGTTGACCAAATGGATCAAGTACAAAAATACGTCGCTTCTGAAGATAAATCACCAAAGTTAAATAAACTTGGTGGTTCAGAGTGGAAAAAGACGAAAGCTAAAGTTCAACAAAGTGTCGAAGATATTGCTGATGAATTAATTGCTTTATACAAAGAAAGAGAAATGTCGGTTGGTTATCAATATGGTGAGGATACTGCTGAACAGCATGCGTTTGAAATGGACTTCCCGTATGAACTGACACCTGACCAAGCAAAATCAATCGAAGAGATTAAAGGCGACATGGAACGTGAGCGTCCAATGGATAGATTGTTATGTGGTGATGTTGGTTATGGTAAGACTGAAGTTGCTGTGCGTGCAGCGTTTAAAGCGGTAATGGAAGGGAAGCAAGTTGCATTTCTAGTGCCTACAACTATCTTAGCGCAACAACATTATGAAACGTTAATTGAACGTATGCAAGATTTCCCTGTACGTATTGAGTTGATTAGTCGATTCCGTTCAACCAAAGAAGTCAAAGAGACAAAAGAGGGTCTCAAATCTGGATACGTGGATATTGTTGTTGGGACACATAAATTACTCAGTAAAGATATTCAATACAAAGATTTAGGCTTATTAGTTGTCGATGAAGAACAACGCTTTGGTGTACGTCATAAAGAACGTATTAAAACAATGAAGACTAACGTTGATGTGTTGACTTTAACAGCAACACCGATTCCTAGAACATTACACATGAGTATGCTAGGTGTGCGAGATTTATCTGTTATTGAAACGCCACCAGAGAATCGTTTCCCAGTACAAACCTATGTGTTGGAGCAGAACAGTAATTTTATCAAAGAAGCTTTAGAACGCGAGCTATCACGTGATGGACAAGTATTCTATCTATATAACAGAGTTCAATCTATTTATGAAAAGCGTGAACAACTCCAAATGCTAATGCCTGGTGCGAATATCGCAGTGGCACATGGTCAAATGACTGAACGTGATTTAGAAGAAACTATGTTAAGTTTCATTAACGGTGAATACGATATCTTAGTCACAACTACAATTATAGAAACAGGGGTAGATGTCCCTAATGCCAATACATTAATCATTGAAGAAGCAGACCGCTTCGGTTTAAGTCAGTTATATCAATTACGAGGTCGTGTAGGGCGATCAAGTCGTATTGGTTATGCCTACTTCCTACATTCAGCCAATAAAGTGTTAACAGAAACTGCCGAAGAACGTTTACAAGCGATTAAAGAATTTACTGAATTAGGTTCTGGATTTAAAATTGCGATGCGAGATTTAAATATACGTGGTGCCGGAAACTTATTAGGTAAACAACAACATGGCTTTATTGATTCTGTCGGTTTCGACCTTTATTCACAAATGTTAGAAGAAGCGGTTAATGAAAAACGTGGAATCAAAGAAGAAGAACCTGATGCACCAGAAGTAGAAATGGAACTTAACCTGGATGCCTACTTACCAGCCGAATATATTCAAAATGAACAAGCTAAAATTGAAATTTATAAAAAGTTACGTAAAGTTGAAACAGAAGAACAACTTTTTGATATTAAAGATGAGTTAATTGATCGCTTCAATGACTATCCGGTTGAAGTTGAACGTTTATTAGAAATGGTAGAGATTAAAATACATGCGTTATATGCTGGTGTGACATTAATTAAAGACAAAGGTAAGCAAATAGAGGTTTCTCTATCTACTAAAGCGACAGAACAAATCAATGGAGAAGAATTGTTTAAACAGACGCAACCATTAGGTCGTGCGATGAAGTTAGGTGTTAAAGAAGGTAAAATGCATGTAATGCTAACTAAATCTAAACAATGGTTAGACAACTTGAAATTCTTAGTGAAATGTCTTGAAGGAAGTATGGTTATTGAAAATGAGCTTTAAATCCATGTCTAAATCTGAGAACGCAAACAAGTCGAAATTGTCTGGTTCAAAGCATGTAGGAGAGAGAAGGACATCAGAACATGCAGCTTTCAATGGGGTCGTTATTTTGACCTTAGCGCTTATTATTGTAAAGGTGCTTAGTGCCATTTATCGTGTCCCTTATCAGAATGTGCTTGGTGATACTGGATTATATGCTTATCAACAGATATATCCTATTGTTGCATTGGGAATGATTTTATCGATGAATGCAATCCCGAGTGCGGTTACACAAACACTTGGCAGTAGTGGTAGTGCACCTGCTTTTTCAAAAGTGCTCATACGTTTCCAAATGATAGGTGTGATCATCTTCGCAGCTATCTTGGTTCTAGCACATCCACTTGCAATACTAATGGGAGACCCCCGACTTGCACCAATGCTTAGAATGGCCAGTTTTAGTTATTTGTTTATCGGAGTACTTGGTGTCTTTCGTGGCTTCTATCAAAACAAACAGCAAATGAATATTCCGGCTATTTCCCAGGTTATAGAACAATTTATTCGTGTAGGTTTTATCATCATAGCAATTATGTTGTTCATGATGAAAGATTGGACGATTTATCAAGCTGGAACGATTGCTATCTTGGCCTCTGCACTTGGGTTCTTAGGCTCTAGTCTATTT
The DNA here is from genome assembly GCA_020544305.1 of Staphylococcus taiwanensis. Taxonomy (NCBI): domain Bacteria; kingdom Bacillati; phylum Bacillota; class Bacilli; order Caryophanales; family Staphylococcaceae; genus Staphylococcus; species Staphylococcus taiwanensis. Next base: position 2,389,489 of record CP058667.1, on the reverse strand, counting down.
CTAATGATGACTAAACCCTTCCCTTTGAAAATGCAGAACCAAACACTATCGATACCGTGGAAAGGACTTCTTATGTCCACGCTTATCTTTGCATTGAGCCAGTTACTAGTTATACTATGGCAATTTATCGATAGTTTTACCGTCGTTCATACATTGCAATCTTACGGTCTACATTTTAAAAATGCTATTATGCAAAAAGGTATATATGATCGTGGCGCTTCATTTATACAAATGGGCTTAATCGTTACGACAACATTTAGTTTTGTACTTATTCCTTTGCTAACCGAAGCAATTGAAGCCCATAATCACGTGAAAATGAATCGTTATGCCAATGCTTCACTTAAAATAACAATTTTAATTAGTGCAGCAGCTGGTATCGGCCTCATTAATTTGTTGCCTATGATGAATCATGTCTTTTTTAAAACAGACAGTCTAGGTTTTACATTAGGATTTTATATGTTGACGGTCATTTGTGTATCCTTAATAATGATGGATATTGCATTATTGCAAGTGCTTAATCAGATTCGCCCTATTTTAATTGGAATCGTAGCAGGATTGTTAGCTAAAGCTATATTAAACGTATTAATGATTCATTCCTTTGGTATAGCTGGTGCAAGTATAAGTACAGTACTGTCATTAGCACTCTTTGTTGTTATATTACATTATGAAGTAATTAAACATTATCGTTTTAGTCGTATGCGTCATTTTATTTTCAAAATGTTAGCAGCATTAGTAATGATGACAATTATTATTCAACTTGTCATGCACATATTGCCTCCGACTGGACGTTTAGGTGGGTTGGTAGAACTATTAGTTGTAGCTATCATAGGTGTTGCCGTATTATTAATATTGATAATGAAACTTAATATTTTAGGATATAAAGAGTTAAAACACTTGCCATTTGGTGATAAGTTATATCATATAAAGAAAGGACGACATTCATGACACATACAATAACGATTGTTGGGTTAGGCAATTATGATCTTGATGACTTACCGTTAGGTGTATATCGCTTCTTAAATCAACAGCAATTGATTTATGCACGTACACTCGACCATCCAGTGATTCGTAGTTTACAACATGAACTACAGTTTGAAAGTTTTGATACTATTTATGAGGAAAATGACAGTTTTGAAGATGTATATCAGCAAATTGTTGATATTTTAATAGAAAAAGCAAAAACGAGTGACGTAGTGTATGCAGTGCCAGGGCATCCACGAGTTGCAGAAACAACAACTGCTAAATTATTAGAGTATGATGCACAACAGGATGATGTTGATGTGAAAGTACTAGGTGGAAAAAGTTTTATCGATGATATATTTGGCGCAGTAAACTGTGATCCTAATGATGGTTTTACTTTATTAGATGGGACGGCATTAGAATCAACAATGTTAAACATTCGAACAAATACGCTCATTACACAAGTGTATAGTGCAATGATGGCGGCTGACATCAAGATTACATTGATGGAACGCTATTCAGATGATTTCTTAGTTCAAATTGTTACGGAAGCGCATAGTACAGGAGCGAAAGTACTTGAAGTGCCATTGTTTGAACTTGACCATGATGAAGCGGTGTTTAATAATTTAACAAGTGTCTTCGTTCCTAAAGTAGTTAAAGAAGAAGAAAAGTATCAAGACTTTGATTTTGCTGTTGAAGTGATTGATCGTTTAGTTGATGATGACAATGGATGTCCATGGGACCGTGTTCAAACACATGAATCTCTTAAACGTTATTTAATTGAAGAAAGTTTTGAGTTATTTGAAGCTATTGATAATGAAGATGACTGGCATATGATTGAAGAACTTGGAGATATATTATTACAAGTTCTGTTGCATACGAGTATTGGTAAAAAAGAAGGTTACATGGATATTAACGAAGTTATAGAAAGTCTTAATGCCAAGATGATACGTCGTCATCCGCACATTTTCGGAGAAGAAAACGCAGAATCAATGGAAGATTTGCATGACATTTGGCAAACAGCTAAAAGTAAAGAAGGCAAAACGCCTCGCGTCAAATTTGAGAAAGTATTTGCAGACCATTTCATGGCATTGTATGATAAAACCAAAAATAAGGATTTTGATGAGGAAACCCTTAGAAATTACTTGAAACAAGGGGAGAAAGATTCATGAGATTAGATAAATATTTAAAAGTATCAAGATTAGTTAAACGTCGTACTTTAGCTAAAGAAATTAGTGACCAAGGACGTGTTACAGTTAACGGCAATGTTGCTAAAGCAGGTACGGATGTTAAATTAGAAGATGAGTTAGTTATTCGTTTTGGACAAAAGCTTGTGACTGTTAAAGTAACCGGTCTAAGTGAACACGCTTCGAAAGAAAATGCTAAAGGCATGTATGAATTAGTTAAAGAAGAACGTATTAATAATAATCAATTTGAAGAAGAATAGACCGAAGGAGGTGACAAGCTATGAGTAAAAAGGTAGAAGAAATTGGCAATCAATATACCTCCGAGAAAAATCGTAAGAAAAAACGACAACAGAAAAAGATGCGCATTGTACGACGTAGAATTACTGTATTTGGTGGATTACTATTGGCTGTGATTGTCATTCTATCCATCATGCTTGTCGTCCAAAAGCAAAGTAATGATCATGCCGCAACGGAACGTAAGCATAAAGAAGAGCAATTCCAAAAGAAGCAAGATGAAGAAATTGCATTAAAAGAAGAACTCAGTAACCTCAATAATAAAGATTACATAGAGAAAGTTGCTAGGGATGATTATTATTTAAGTAATAAAGGTGAAGTTATATTTAAATTACCTAATAAAGATGATAATAACACTAAGTCTGAATCCTCCAATGGCGACTAAGAAATAGCATAATAAATTTTTAGCAAAGAAGTATGAATTATATGGTTTTATAGCATTGTGAAAATACTAAAACAGGAATATAATAAGGTTAAAATCGAATCAAAATCGGGAGGATTTATTTAGAATATGTCAATCGAAGTTGGAAACAAGCTAAAAGGTAAAGTTACAGGTATCAAAAAATTTGGTGCATTCGTAGAATTACCTGAAGGGAAAAGTGGCTTAGTTCATATCAGTGAAGTAGCTGATAACTATGTTGAGAATGTTGAAGATCACTTATCAGTTGGAGACGAAGTCGAAGTCAAAGTCTTATCAATCGCAGATGATGGTAAAATTAGCCTTTCAATTAAAAAAGCAAAAGACCGTCCTCGTAGACCACAACACAAATCTAATCAAAATAGACCACCTCAACAAAAAGGTGAAGATTTTGAAAAGAAATTAAGCAATTTCTTAAAAGATAGTGAAGATAAATTAACTTCTATTAAACGTCAAACTGAATCAAGACGTGGTGGCAAAGGTTCGCACGACGTATGCGTTATGAATGGTTCGATACTATGATGACTCAATTAGAAGCCAATGTATTCATAACTGCACATCATTTAAATGATCAACTTGAAACCATTTTTTATCGATTATTCACTGGACGTTCGACGCGAAGTTCCTTAGGTATGGATGAGCGTTCGTGGCGAGATTCATATAGAATGGTTCGTCCACTGCTTAACACAACTAAGTCAGATATATACCGCTATCAACAACATCATCAAGTACCTTACTACGAAGATAAATCAAATAGTGATAATAAATACGCACGTAATGATATACGTAATCGTTTATTGCCTGCTATTGATAGTCATGCAGATCTTGATACTACACAATTATTAAAGTTAAAAGAATGGCATGATATACAATTACAACTCACACATCAACGTGTGAATCAATTTATTGATAGTGAATTCGAAATTGATAAAGCGTCGTTGCAGTTTCAATGTTCACGTCATGCTTTCAAGCAACTTGATGAAGTCACACAAATGGTTTTATTAGATCAATTATTTGAACGAATACAATTAGGTGTTACATTTTCAGAAAAAAATTATCGCGATTGGTTTCATAAAATCAATAGTGAAATCGCACAATTTGAGATAACTCTTTCTGAAAAATGGATAATTCAAATTGCATATGATAAATTTATAATAATGGCGCAAAATGAGACAGATATACTGACTGAACAAATAGTTACAAATGCTAATACATATCGATTTGGGACGTATATTATTAAAGTTCACCCTAGTATTGAGCAACAAAGTTTACCGTTAACTATACGCACAAGACATGATGGAGACAAGTTTAAACTTAACGGACAAAAAGGACACAAAAAAGTAAGCCGCTTATTTATTGATAATAAAATTCACAATGATGAACGGATGTGTATGCCATTAATTGAAGATCGACAACATAATATTATTGCTGTTGGTAATTTGTTTATTGCTAGCACATATGATAAACATATCGATATTAAAAAAATTGGAGATGAATGATCAATGAAAGATGATTTAAAAGAAATTTTGTTAACAGAAGAAGATATTCAAAATATTTGTAAAGAACTAGGTGAACAACTTACTAGAGATTATAAAGATAAACCACTTGTATGTGTAGGTATTTTAAAAGGGTCAGTAATGTTTATGGCTGATTTAATTAAACGTATCGATACGCATTTGGCAATTGATTTTATGGATGTTTCAAGTTATCACGGTGGTATGGAATCTACTGGTGAAGTACAAATCTTAAAAGATTTAGGATCTTCTATTGAAAATAAAGATGTCTTAATTATTGAAGATATTTTAGAAACTGGAACAACTTTAAAATCTATCACTGAATTATTACAATCTCGAAAAGTAAATTCATTAGAAATTGTTACTTTATTAGATAAACCAAATCGTCGTAAAGCTGATATTGAAGCGAAATATGTAGGTAAAAAAATCCCAGATGAGTTCGTCGTAGGTTATGGATTAGACTACGCAGAACATTATCGTAATTTACCTTATATTGGTACTTTGAAACCGGAAATTTATAGTAAGTAAGTGACTTTTATTTACGTATAAATTATATTAAATAGGGTCAAAGATATAATAACTATACTTAGTTATCAATATGGTGTAGACTCATTTTATATTGATTCATTTGCGTTCTAATTTAAGGGTTATTTTTATTGAAAAATAAAGAACTTTTCAAAGAGGAAAAACAGACGAAAATCATTGATAACACAGGGAATATGGAAAAGTAATACAAAAGTTGAAATGCTAGCCTTTACAAGGCCTATTGTGTTACAATTTTTGTTAGCTTTATTATAGAAATAGGAGGAAATGACGCATGCAGAAAGCTTTTCGCAATGTGCTAGTTATCGCAATTATTGGCGTTATTATATTCGGCGTATTTTCTTACATAAATGGGAACGGTAATACACCGAAACAACTTTCCTATTCACAGTTTGTAGAAAAATTGGATAAAGGAGATTTGAAAACTCTAGAAATCCAACCTGAGCAAAATGTGTACTTGGTAAGTGGTAAAACAAAAAATGATGAAGATTACTCTTCAACTATTTTATACAATAACGAAAAAGATTTACAAAAAATCACAAGTGAAGCAAAAAGCCAAAAAGGACTAGATTTTACAGTTAAAGAAGAAGAAAAACAAAGTGTCTTCATTAGTATGTTGACTACACTTATTCCTGTATTAATTATTGCCTTATTATTCATTTTCTTCCTTAGCCAAGCACAAGGTGGCGGCGGTGGCGGTCGTATGATGAACTTTGGTAAATCTAAAGCGAAAATGTACGATAACCAAAAACGTCGTGTTCGTTTCTCAGATGTTGCTGGTGCGGATGAAGAAAAACAAGAATTAATTGAAATTGTTGACTTCTTAAAAGACAATAAGAAATTTAAACAAATGGGATCAAGAATACCTAAAGGTGTATTACTTGTAGGCCCTCCAGGTACAGGTAAAACATTATTAGCACGTGCCGTAGCTGGTGAAGCTGGCGCACCATTCTTCTCAATCAGTGGTTCTGATTTCGTTGAGATGTTTGTCGGTGTCGGTGCAAGCCGTGTACGTGACTTATTTGAAAACGCAAAGAAAAATGCACCATGTATTATCTTTATTGATGAAATTGACGCAGTTGGTCGTCAACGTGGCGCAGGTGTTGGTGGGGGTCACGACGAACGTGAACAAACACTTAACCAATTATTAGTTGAAATGGATGGGTTCGGTGAAAATGAAGGTATTATCATGATTGCTGCGACTAACCGTCCTGATATCTTGGATCCTGCGTTATTACGTCCAGGTCGTTTCGACAGACAAATTCAAGTTGGTCGTCCAGATGTTAAAGGTCGTGAAGCAATCCTTCATGTACACTCTAAAAACAAACCACTTGATGAAACAGTTGACTTAAAAGCGATTTCACAAAGAACGCCTGGCTTCTCTGGTGCCGATTTAGAAAACTTACTAAACGAAGCTTCATTAATTGCAGCTCGTGAAGGTAAAAATAAAATCGACATGCGTGATATCGAAGAAGCAACTGACCGTGTTATTGCTGGTCCAGCTAAAAAATCACGTGTTATTTCTGACAAAGAACGTAATATCGTCGCACACCATGAAGCGGGACATACAGTCATTGGTATGGTACTTGACGAAGCTGAAATTGTGCATAAAGTAACGATTGTTCCACGTGGACAAGCTGGTGGTTACGCAATGATGTTACCTAAACAAGACCGTTTCTTAATGACTGAACCTGAATTATTAGATAAAATTTGTGGTCTATTAGGTGGTCGTGTATCAGAAGATATTAACTTCCACGAAGTATCAACTGGTGCTTCTAATGACTTCGAGAGAGCAACACAAATTGCACGTTCTATGGTTACTGAATATGGTATGAGTGAAAAACTTGGACCATTACAATTCTCAAGTAGCGGTGGTGGACAAGTATTCTTAGGTAAAGATATGCAAGGTGAACCTAATTATTCTGGTCAAATCGCTTATGAAATTGATAAAGAAGTTCAACGTATTATTAAAGAACAATATGAACGTTGTAAACGAATTCTATTGGAACATGAAAAAGAACTTAAACTTATTGCTAAAACATTGTTAACTGAAGAAACACTAGTAGCTGAACAAATACGTTCATTATTCTACGACGGTGTATTACCTGAAGTAGATTATGATGCTGCACGTGTGGTTAAAGATGATGATTCAGATTATAACGATGGTAAATATGGTAAATCTTACGATGACATTCGTGAAGAACAATTAGATGAAGGTCGTGAAGACGAACAAAAAGACCGTAGAGAAGATCAAGATATTGAGCGTGAACGTAGAAATCATCAACAAGATGGTAGAGACAACCATGCTGGTCATGATCGACTACGTGACGATTCAAATAGTGATTATAGTCGTCGAGATGCTTCAGATGATGAAGATGAAACAGGTTATGAACAATCACCAAATATCGACAAACCATATAACCCAAATGATCCAAACAATCCAAATAATAGATAGTAATGAATTGGATTATTATCTCCTTTGATTAAGGTGAACATCCTTAATCGAAGGAGATTTTTTTAATACTTAAAGTGATATATTGGATATGTATTCTTGCTAAAGCAAGTTACTTCATATTCTTATTAAACAGGTGTAGAATAAGTATCCTTACAGATAAAAATGAATAGTATACACATTTTCAACAATAATAAAAATCCAGATAAATAATAAATACTATAAAGGAGATAGAAGTAAATGACACATGATTATATTGTTAAATCATTAGCTTTCGATGGAGAAATTCGTGCCTATGCAGCGTTGACTACTGAATCTGTTCAAGAAGCACAAACACGCCATTATACATGGCCTACAGCATCTGCAGCAATGGGTCGAACAATGACCGCTACTTTGTTAATGGGAGCAATGTTAAAAGGAGATCAAAAATTAACAGTGACTGTTGATGGTAAAGGGCCTATTGGACGCATTATTGCTGATGCAAACGCACAAGGTAATGTACGCGCCTATGTTGATAAACCACAAACGCATTTCCCATTAAATGAGCAAGGTAAATTAGACGTAAGACGTGCTGTTGGCACAGATGGTTCAATTCAAGTCGTTAAAGACGTAGGTATGAAAGATTACTTCTCTGGGGCTAGTCCAATTGTTTCAGGTGAATTAGGTGAAGACTTCACATATTATTTTGCTACAAGTGAGCAAACGCCATCTTCAGTTGGCTTAGGCGTATTGGTCAATCCTGATAATTCAATCAAAGCTGCAGGTGGCTTTATCATTCAAGTGATGCCAGGTGCTAAAGAAGAAACGGTTACTAAATTAGAAAATGCGATTAATCAAATGACACCAGTATCTAAATTAATCGAACAAGGTTTAACACCAGAAGGCATTTTACATGAGATTTTAGGTGAAAATAATGTCCAAATATTAGAAACAATGGATGCACAATTTGAATGTAATTGCAGTCACGAAAAATTCTTAAATGCGATTAAAGGTTTAGGAGAAGCAGAAGTTCAAGATATGATTAAAGAAGATCATGGAGCTGAAGCGGTATGTCATTTCTGTGGCAATAAATATAAATATTCTGAAGGCGAATTAGAAGAATTACTAGCTTCTATGCAAGCTTAATGAAATTAAATCCTAAAGACAATAGACCTGTGTGTGTTTATTGTCTTTTTTTATGGGAAAATGATGAATGTAATCATAAAATGGGACTTTAAAGTACAGTATGCGTATAATTATCTTTGTCTTTTTAGAAAATTCTGATAGAATATAGTTATATCCGATAAAAAAACTAAGTTTTAAATAAGAAAGTAAAAGGAGCGTTTTTCAATGGCACAAAAACCAGTAGATAACATTACTCAAATTATTGGCAATACACCGGTAGTAAAATTAAGAAACGTTGTAGATGAAGATGCAGCAGATGTATATGTAAAATTAGAATACCAAAATCCAGGTGGCTCAGTAAAAGACCGTATCGCATTAGCTATGATTGAAAAAGCTGAAAAAGAAGGAAAAATTAAACCAGGTGACACAATTGTAGAACCAACAAGTGGTAACACTGGTATTGGTTTAGCTTTCGTATGTGCAGCTAAAGGTTATAAAGCAGTATTTACAATGCCTGAAACAATGAGTTCTGAACGTCGTAACTTATTAAAAGCTTATGGTGCAGAATTAGTTTTAACACCAGGTTCAGAAGCGATGAAAGGCGCAATTAAAAAAGCTAAAGAATTAAAAGAAGAACATGGTTACTTTGAACCACAACAATTCGAAAATCCAGCAAACCCTGAAATCCATGCATTAACAACTGGACCAGAACTAGTTGAACAATTTGAAGGTAAACAAATTGACGCATTCTTAGCTGGTGTAGGTACTGGTGGTACTTTATCTGGCGTTGGTAAAGTATTAAAAGAAAAATATCCAAATGTTGAAATCGTTGCGATTGAACCAGAAGCTTCTCCTGTATTAAGTGGTGGAGAACCAGGCCCACATAAATTACAAGGTTTAGGTGCTGGATTTGTACCAGATACTTTAGACACTAACATTTATGATAGCATTATCAAAGTAGATAACGATACAGCGATGGAAACATCACGTCGTGTTGCTAAAGAAGAAGGTATCTTAGCAGGTATTTCTTCAGGTGCTGCGATTCATGCTGCTATCCAAAAAGCTAAAGAATTAGGTAAAGGTAAAACAGTCGTAACAGTATTACCAAGTAATGGTGAACGTTACCTATCTACACCTTTATATTCATTCGACGACTAATTTAAAGTTAAAGTTTTGGCGCTAGTGAAGTTTATATATTGCTTCACTAGCGTTTTCTTTTTGAAAAATGCACATCTAATTTAAATGATTGAATGCTTTGGATATCTTTTTGTCGATTATAAACACTGAAATGTTTGGAAAATGAGTGTATCATTAATATGTATATATTAAGACAATGTAGTTATCGTTCTACATATCATTTTCAAAAAGAGCGAAGGGTGACAAAAATGACTAAAACAAAAATTATGGGAATCTTAAATGTGACACCTGATTCATTCTCAGATGGTGGCAAATATAATTCTGTAGAAAAAGCAGTGGCACGTGCTAAAGAGATGATAGAAGAAGGCGTCGATATCATCGACGTAGGAGGCATTTCTACCCGTCCTGGATTTACAGAAATCACTGTCGAAGAAGAAATTGAGCGTGTGGTTCCTGTAGTAAAAGAATTAGTTAAATTGAAAGTTCGAATTTCAATAGATACATACCGTAGTGAAGTAGCAGAAGCATGTTTAAAACTTGGTGCAACGATGATTAATGACCAATGGGCAGGATTATATGATCCTGAAATACTAAACAAAGTCGCAGAATATGATGCAGAAATTGTATTAATGCATAATGGTGATGGGCATCGTGATCAACCAGTCGTTGAAGAAATGTTATTGTCTTTAATGACTCAGGCGAATAAAGCTGAAATGGCCGGTATTCCCCAACATAAAGTATGGTTAGATCCGGGTATTGGTTTTGCGAAAAGCCGAGAAGAGGAAAATGAAGTGATGGCACGTTTAGATGAACTTGTGGCAACGGAGTATCCTATTTTATTAGCAACAAGTCGTAAACGTTTCATTAAAGAAATGATTGGTACTGAAACAAAGGCAATTGAACGCGATGAAGCCACTGCTGCGACAACGGCCTATGGTATAATGAAAGGCGTCAAAGCCGTTCGTGTCCATAATGTACAATTGAATGCACGATTAGGTCAAAGTATGGATTTCTTAAAGGAGAATGAAGATGAACGACATAATCTTTCTTAATGGTATGAAATTTTATGCTTATCATGGGGCTTTAGCTGCTGAAAACGAAATAGGCCAAATCTTTATCGTGGATGTGACGTTAAAAGTGGATTTAAAAGAAGCGGGACAATCAGATGAAGTGACTGATACTGTGCATTATGGTGAAGTGTTTGAAGATGTTAAAGAAATTGTGGAAGGCCCACCGTGTAATTTGATAGAACATCTAGCTGAACGTATTGCAAAACGTATAAATTCACACTATAATCGTGTAATGGAAACGAAAGTCAGAATCACTAAAGAGAACCCACCTATACCAGGATATTACAATGGCGTAGGTATAGAGATAGTGAGGGAGAATCGTTAAATGGTAAAAGCGTATTTAGGTTTAGGAAGTAACATAGGAGATAGAGCGCAACAATTACAAGAAGCTATCGAAATAATTGATAGTATGGAAGATATTGTTGTCACACAAATATCTCCTATTTATGAAACTGCACCTGTAGGCTATACAGAGCAGCCTAACTTTTTAAATTTATGTTTAGAAATTGAAACAGAATTAGAACCACAAACACTTCTTAATAGATGCTTAGAAACAGAACAACGATTACATCGCGTGAGAGACATTCGTTGGGGTCCAAGAACATTAGATGTTGATATCTTACTATACGGGGATAGGATTATTGAAAAAGATAATCTTGAAATTCCGCATCCACGTATGAGTGAACGTGCCTTTGTCTTAACACCATTAAATGATATTGCACCTAAACAAATTGAACCTCGTTCAAAGAAAACTATCTCTGATTTAGTAAAGCCAGACGATACAGTTATCAAGTATAAGTAATGAGGCATGTTTAATTATATTGTTTAAAATGGGTATGATAATAATGTGTCGTTAATATGAATTATAGTGCGGAAATGCTAGAGATAATTGGTATATACTTAAAGCGTACGTATAATGAATTAAAAAATGATAGATATCTTATAAAAGTTCTAAAATAATGCATGGAACAACTATCAGAAAAACAAGAAGTTTAAAAGGAGAGAAAGTTATGTCAGAAGAAATGAATGACCAAATGCAAGTCCGTCGTCAAAAACTACAAGAATTAATCGATTTAGGTATCGATCCATTTGGTAAACGTTTTGAGCGTTCAGCAACTGCAAGCGAATTAAAGTCTAAATGGGATGAATTCTCTAAAGAAGAACTACATGATAAAGAAGACGAAAGTCATGTTTCAATTGCAGGTCGTTTAATGACTAAACGTGGTAAAGGTAAAGCTGGTTTCGCACATGTTCAGGATTTAACTGGACAAATCCAAATTTATGTCCGTAAAGACCAAATTGGTGAAGAA
>CP058667.1:2350000-2362500 GCA_020544305.1 Staphylococcus taiwanensis | reverse complement strand
GGTTAGGCCCCAAAAAAACAAAAAAAAAAAAAAAAAAAATTTTTTTTTCCTTTATTTTTTGTTTTTTTTTTTTTTTTTTCTTTTCAGGTCGGAATTTTTTCGTTTTTTTTTTAAGGGGGTTAATTAAAAAAAAAAAAAAAAGTGGGATTTTTTTGGGGCGGGGCAAAAAATGTTTAAAAAAACACCCAAAAATTTTTTTTTTTTTTTTTTTTTACCCCCCCCCCCAGCAGTTGGGTTGTTTTACAAAAAAAAAACATGTTTTAGCAAATTTTAAAGGGGGGGGGGGGGGGGGCCAAAATTTGGGGGGGGCGGGGGCCAATTTTTTTTTTTATGCTTTTTTAAAAAAAAAAAAAAAAAAGGCCAAACTTTTCGTGTTTTTTTTATTTTTCAGTTTAAAAAAAAAAAGAGGTAAAACCACAAAAAACCTGTATTTAAAAAAAACACAAAAAAAAAAACAAAAAAAACAAAAAACTGGGCCCCGTTTTCTTTTTTTTACCGATTTTTTCTAAAAAAAAAAAAAACAAAATTTTTTACAAGGAAAATTTTTTTTTTAGGTTTTTAAAAAAAACCTAAAAAAATTTTTTAAAAAAACAATAAAAATTTCTTTGTGAAAAATTGGTGTTAAAAAACCCAAAAAAACCACCCTTTTGGTTTTTTAAAAAAAAAACCCCCGGGCTTTTTTTTTTTTAAGCTGGGTTTTCAAAAAAAAACACGGGGCTATTTTTTTTTTGAGCGGGCAAAGCTGACAAAAAATAAAAACCCACTTCCAAAAAAAAACATTTTTTTTTCTAACCCAAGGTTTTGCTTCTTTTTCTTGAGGGACTTGAAAAGCCTTTTCTTTTAAGGTAATTTTAAAAAAAAAAAAAAAAAGGGGTTAAAACAGGGTTTTTGGGAAAAAAAAAAAAAAAAAAAAAAAAAAAAAAAAACGGCCCCACCCATTTTTTTTTTGCTTTTTCCCACCACCCCCAATTCCCAAAAAAACAAAAACAAAAGGGTTTTTCCGCGCCCAATTTTGTAAAGGATCGTTGTTTTTACCAAAAAAAAAAGGTTTTTTGGGGTTTGGAAAAAAAAAAAAAGGAAAAAACCACCACACCGAAATTTAGCAAAAAAAAAACCGGGGGGGGGGGACCCCTTTTCTTTTAAACTTAAATTTGGTTGGGTTCAAAAAAAAAAAAAAAATTGCATCTTTGGGGGGAAAATTAAAAAAACAACCTAAAATTTTTTTTTTCTTTTTTTTTTTTTTTTTCCTGTTTTTTTGGGGGGGGGAAAACACAAAAAGGGGGGGCGTTAGGGTTTGACCAACGGGGTTTTGTAAAAAAATTAATTTTGTTTTTTTTTAAAACAGGGGGGTTTGTTTCCTTTTTTTTTCTTTTTTTTTTTTTTTTTTTTTTTTTAAAAAATTTTTTAAAAAACACTTTCTTTCTAATGTAAAAACCCAAAAAAAAAAAAATTTTCCCCCCCCTCCCCCCCCCATTTTTTTTTTTACTTTTACCCCGGGGGGGGGTCCGGGGGGGGGGGGGTCCACCCATAAAAAGCGGGTTGTGCACACAAAATTTTTGCTTTAGGCAATTGTTTTTTTTTGTAATTTTGTTGTTTTTTTTAGTTGGGGGCGGGGGCAAAAAAAAAAAATTTTTTTTTCCCCCAAAACGGGTTTTTTGGGGGGAAAAAAAAAAAAAAACTTAAAAATTCTTGTGGTGCATTTTTACGGGGGAAAGGGGGGGGTTTTTTAAAAAACAAACAAAAAACAAAAAATAAAAAACAAATTTTTTGCAAAAGTTCTTTGCCAATTTTTTCTTTTGTTTGGGGTAAAAAGGGGGGGGGGGGGGGGGGGGGGGGGGGGCGGGGGGGGGGGGGGGGGGGGGAAAAAAAAAAAAAAAAAACCCCCCCCCCCCCCAAACAATTGGATAAAACATTTTTTTTTGTAAAAAAAAAAAAAAACAAAAAAAAAAAAACCCCCCCTTTTGGGTTTTTTTTCCCCCCCTTTTTTTACAAAAAAAGGGGGGCGATTTTTATTGAAAAAAACAAAAAACGGGGGGGGGGGGGGGGGGAAAACCCTGGAGGTGGGGGGTTGTAGGGGCGGGTTCACACACACAAAACCCCCAACGCGGTTTTTTACCCAAAGTTTGTTAAAAAGGGGGTTTTTTTGGGGCCCGGGACAAAAAAAAAAAAAAAAAAAAACAAAAAAAAAACCGGGAACCCCTTTGGGTTTTTACCCTTTTTTTTTAAACCCCCACTTGGGTGAGAAAAAAAAAAGGTTGATTTTTTTTTTCCACAAAATTTTTTTTTGCAGGGTTTTTCCCTTGTTTTAAACCTGGGGCGGGGGGGGGGGGGGGGGGGGGGGGGAAAAACCCTGGTGAACAAAAAAAAAAAAAAAAAAAAAAAAAATGGGGGGGGGGAACGGGGGAAAAAACCAACGGGGGCCCCCCCGGGACCCCCCAAAATTTATTTCAAAAAAAAAAAAAAAATTTACAAAAAAAGCCAAAAATTTTCTTTACCCCCCCAAAAAAAAAAAAAAAGTTCTTTTTTTCTGTTTTAAAAAACAAAAACAAAAAAATAAAACATTTTTTTTACGTTTTTTTCGTTTTGAAAAAAAAAAAAAAAAAAAAAAAACGGAAAAAAAAATTGTGGGGGGATTTTTTTTTTGGGGCCAAAGGGGGGGGTTGGGGGAAAGCCCCCCAAAAAAAAAAAAAAAACCTTAAAAAAAAAAAATAAGGGGGTTGTTTCCCTTTTCACACGGACGGGGGGGGGGCGTGTGTTTTGGAGGTGGGGAAAATTTTATCCCCCTTTTCCATTTTTTTTTCTTTTTTCCCTTTTTTTTTTTTCCTTCCTTCCTTTTTTCCCGTTTTTTTGGTTGGTTTTGGTGGAGGGGGAAGGGAGGGGAAGGGGGGGGGGAAAAAAAAAGGGGGGGAGATTTTTTTTTCAACGCCCCCACCACCCCACCCCAAAAAAACCCCCCCCCCCCCCCCCCCCAACAAAACCCGCCCTCCCGGCCCCGGCTGGAAGGGGGGGGGGGGGGGGGGGGGGGGGGGACCCCAACTTTTTAGGGTTTGGCGCGCTCCTTTTTGGCGGGGGGGGGCATATTTCATTCGTTTCCCAAAAAAAAAACGTTTTATGGTTTTTAACAAAAAAAAGGAACAGCGGGCTTTGGGTAGGATGGCCTTTTTTTTAAAATTTTTTGAAATTTCCAAATTGGTTTTTTTTGCCCCCCCGGGGCCGTTGGGCTTCTCTTTGGGGGTGGGTGTTTTTCGTTTCCCCAAGTTGTTTTTTTTTTTTTTTTTTAAAACAAAAAAGGGTTTTTTTTCCAGGGTAAAACAAAAAAAACACAAAAAAACCAGGGGGAACCCAAATTGTTGGGGGGGGTGGGGAAAAAAAAACAAAAAATTCCTTTTTTTCTCCCAACCCCCACTTTTTGTGGTTGTTTGGTTTAAAAAAAAAAAAAAGCGGTTTAACAAAAAAAAAAACACCCAAAACCAAAAAGGTTTGTTCACGGTTGTGTTTTGTCACATTGTTTTTTTCGTTGTTTTTCCCCCGGGGGGGTTCCAAAAAAAAACAACCAAAAAACCAAAACAAAAACAACATACAAAAAACTTTTTTTTTTTAAAAAAAAACCTTTGGTTAAACAAAACCAAAAAAACGTGTTTTTTTTGGGGGAATTTTTACCTTTTTCCCCCCAAAGGGGGGGTTGTTCGTTTCCCCAAGTCAAAAAAAAAAAAACAAATTCGGCTGTAAAGGGGGGACCAAAATAAGGGGGGTGGGTTTTAAAAAAAAAAACAAAAAATTGGGGGGTAAAAAATCCCAAAAAAAAAATCGGCTTTTGGGTTTTCTACCCAAAAAAAAAACAAAAAAAGGGGGGGGAACAACAAATGGGAAAAACTATTTGGGGGGGGGGGGGGGGGGGGGGGGGGGGAAAAAAAAAAAAAATTAAAAAATTTTTTTTTTTTTTTTTTAAAAAACACAAAAAACCCCCCCCTTTTAGATTTTTTCCGTAAATGAAAAAAGTGGGGGGGGGGGGGGAAATTTGTAGGGTTTTCAAAAAAACAAAAAAAAAAACCCGGTGGAAAACAAAAAAAAAAAAAATTGCCCCCCAAAAACCTTTAAAAAAAAAAAACAATTAAAAAAAAGAAACACAAAAAAAAAAAAAAAAAATGGCTTAAAAAAAAGGGGGGAAAAAGCGGGGGCCCACGGGGGGGGGGGGGCCCAAAAAAAAAAAAAAAAAAAAAAATTTAATTTGGGGCACAAACGTTAAAATTAATGGGGGGGGGGGGGGTAACGGGGGGGGGGGGGGAAAAAAAACGGACAAAAAGTTAAAATGTGGGGGGGGGATTGGTTTTGTAAAATTTTTAAGGGGGGGGAAGTGGGGTAATTTTAAGGGGGGGGGGGGGAGGGGGGGGGAAAAAATAAAAAAAAAAAAAACCCCCCCTTTCCCCCCCCCCCCCTGTTTTAATTTTTTTTTTTTTTAATTTTAAAAAACAAAAACCGTTTGCAACCCCCCTCCCTACGCAGGGTTTCAAACCAGGGAAATTTAAGAAAAAAAGGTTAAAGGGGGGTTTTATTGTTCAAAAGCCCAATTTTTGAAAAACAAAAAACAAAAAAAAAAAACCCCCCCCAAAAAAAACAATTAGTTAAAAAAGGGGGGGGGGGGAAAAAAGGGTTTTTCGTTTTGGGCTATGTCGGTCTTTTCCTTTTCACCCCCCCCCAAAACCTTGTTTAAAACACAAAAAAAAACGTGCATAAAAAAAAACAAAAAAAAAACCAAAAAAAACACAAAAAAAAAAAAACATAAAAAAAAACAAAGGGGAGGGGGGGCTTTTACACCCACCACCAAAAAAATTTTTTTTTTTTGGGGCGGGGGGGGGGGCACCTTGGGGGGTGGGGGTGGGGGGGGGGGGGGGACCCCCAAAAAAAAAAAAAAAAATTTTGGGGGGGGGGGGGGGCCGTTTTTTACCGTTTTTACCTTTTTTATTTTTCTAAAAAAAAAGGGGGGGGAAAAAGGGGGGGCTTTTCAAGGCACAAAAGAAAAAAAAAAAAAAAAAAGCCCCCCCCACACGGTTATGGGTGTTAATTGTTTAAAGCCTTGGCTCCACAAAAAAAAAAAAAAAAAAAAAAAATTTTATTTCTTGAAAACCACAAAACAAAAAAAAAACCCCCCCCCTTACAAGGGGGGGGAACAACCCGGGGTAAAAAAAAAAAAAAAAAACAAAAAAACCCAATCAGGGGTTTGGGTTTTACCCAAAAAAAAAAAAACCCCCAAATTTCCCCCACAACAAAAAAGGAATTTTAATGGGTAATTTTAAGGTCAAACCCAACAAAAAAAAACTTGTATTTTTTTAACCTTTTTTTATTTTTTTTAGGGAAAAACCACCAAAAAAAAAAAAAAAACCGCGTTTAAAAAACAAAAGGGGGGGGGGGGGGGGGGGGGGGGGGGGGGGACCGCGCAGGTTTAAAAAAAAAAATTAAACCCCAGGGTGTTTTATGGTGTTCTTTTTTTTTCAAAAAACAAAAGGAAAATTTTTAAAAAACAAAGGGTTTTTGGCGCCTTTTTTAAAAAGGGGGGGGGGGGGGGGGGGGGCCCCCCCCACAATTTATACTTTGGGGGGCCCAAAAAATGGGGCTTATTTGTTTACAATTTTTTTTCAAAAAACCCCCCCCCCCCCATAACACCCCCCAACCCCTTTTTTCGTTTTTTTTTGGGGTTTTTTTACCCCTGGGGGGGGCCCGGGCCCAAAAAAAAAAAATCCCCAAAAAACTTCAAAATCAAAACAAAAAAACAACACCCTTTTTACATTTTTTCCACTTTGGGAAAGGGGGGGAAAAAAAAAAAAAAAAAAAAAAAAAAAAAATTTTTAGGAAAAAAAAAAAAAAAAAAAAAAAAAAAAAAAAATGTTTTTGGGGCTTTGTTTTTTTTTTGTTTTTACTTTTTTTCAAAGGGCGGGTAAAGGTTTTTTTTACAAAAAAAAAAACAGGTTGATTTTTTCAAAAATTGCAACAAAAAAAAAAAAAAAAAAAAAAAAAAAATTCATTTTTTTTTTTTTTTAAAAAAAGGAAAATTTTTTTTAAATTAGTTGGGGCATTTTTTTTTTTCCCCATGTTTAATGAAAACCCAAAACAAAACTTTGTTCAAAAAAAAAAAAACCAAAAAAAACAAAAAAAAAACAAAACACACAAAAAAAAAAAAAACAAAAAAAAAAAAAAAAAAACAAACTAAAAAACCTTGGAAAAAAAGGGTTAAAAAAAACAAAAACAAAAAAAAAAAACAAAAAAAAAAAAAAAAAAAAACCACCCCCCCCCCCCACCAGGGGGGAATTTAAAAAAAAAAAAACAACATTTCTAAAAAAAACCTTTTTCCAATTTTGAAAATTTTCCCCCCCCAAACAAAACTGCAGGTAAGGGATTTGGGGGAAAAAAAAAAGGGGGGGGGGTTTTTGGGCCTTTTTAAAAAAAAGGGGGGGGCTTAAACTTTTTGAGGGGGGGGGGGGGGACAATAAAAAAAAAAAAAAAAAACAAAAAGGGGGAAAAAACAAAAAAAAAAAAACTTTTTTAAAAATGTTGAAAAAACAAAAAAAAAAAAAAAACCATTTTTTTGTTTCAATTAAAAAAACAAAAAAAAAAAAAAAACAAAAACAAAAACAAAAAAAAAAAAAAAAAATTTTTCCTTTTTTTTAGGTAAAAAAAACATTTTTTATTTGGCCGGAAAAAACAAGGTTTTTTTTCTTTTTTTCAACAAACAAAAAAAAAACCCCCCACAAAAAAAAAAACGGGGGGGGGATTTTTTTTTACGGCCATTTACCAAAAGGGGGGGGGGGGAAAATTTTAAAACTTTTTTCCTTACTTTTTTTTGGGTATTTTGGGGCCTTTTTGGGGGGGGGAACACCGTATGGTTTGGGGGAAAAAAAGAACTTTGTAAAGGGGGTTTTTTTTTTCCCCCCCAAAAAAAAAAAAAAAAAAAATTTTTTTTTTTTCTTTCATTTTTTTCTAAAAAAAAAAAAAACAAACAAAGGGGCCTTCTGGGGGTAATTTTTTTTAAAACTTGGGGGGTTGGGGTGGTTGCCCCAAAGAAAACCAATTTCGGTGGTTTAAACAGTCACCCAAGGAAGGGGGGAATAAAAAACAAAAAACCAAACAAAAAAGGGGATTTTACTTTTTTTTAAAAGGGAGGGAGGGATTTTTGACAAAAAAAAAAAAAAACCCCCATTTGGAAAGGAGTGTTGGGGGGGGGGGTTTGGGGGAAAAAAAAAAAAAAAAAAAACAAAAATAAGGGTTGGGAAAAAAAAAAAAAAAAAAAAAACAACAAAAAAAAAAACACGGGTTTGTAAATTTAAAAAACATAAACACCACCAAAAAAACAAACAAAAAATTTTTTTTTTTTAAAAACCCCGTGGGTGAGTTTTTTTTAATTCCCCCCCAAATACAAGGGGGGAAAAAAAAAAAAAACCCTTGGGCAAAAAAACCCGCGTTTTTTTCTTATAACAAAAAAAAAAAAAAACCCGGGGGTTGGTTTTTTGTTGGGGGGAAAAACAAACCAAAAAATTTTTTTGGAAAAGGGGAAAAGGGGGGGGGGGGGGAAAAACCTGGGGACGCAAAAACAAAAAAAACACAAGGGGGGGGTGGGGGGGGGGGGGGAGGGGGGGGGGGGGTGGGGACAACCAAAAAAAATTTTTCCCCAAGGGGGGGGGGGGGGGGGGGGGAGGAAAACAAAATTTAAAATTTAAAAAAATTTTTAATTTTTTGTGGGCCCAAAAAAAAACCAACTCACACACCTTGGAGAAAAAAAAAAAAAAAAAAAAACCAAAAAAAAAAAAAACCCCCACCCCCCCAAAAAAAATTTTTTTTTTTTTTTTTTTCCCCCCCATTTTTTTTTTTTTAATTGGAAAAAAAAGTGGGGGGACCTTTTTTGTAAGGTTGGGCCAAGTCTTGGTTAAAAAAAAAAAAAAGAAAAAAACAGGGGCACAAAAAAAATTTTTTCTAAAACATTTTTTGTTAACTGTCACCCCACCCCCAAAAAAAATAAAAAAATAAAATATTTTAAAGGGAGTTGGGGGTTAATTCGGGGCCGGTTTGGTTTTTTTGAGTTTTCTTAAAATTTGGTGGGGGGGGGGCCCCGGGGGCTTTCCCCTTTTTCCCCCAGTTTTTAAAAAACAAAAAAAAAACAAAACAACAACAAAAAAAAAAAAAAAAAAAAAGAAAAGTTTTAATTTGGGGAGGTTTTAAAAACCCCAAAAAAAAAAAAAAATTTTTTTTTTGTTTTTTTTTTTTTCCAAAAAACCCCTTTTCCACAACTTTTCCATTTTTTTTTTTTTTTTCCGGGTTTTGGGGGAAAGCTGGGGTTTTTTTTTTTTTTATTTTTACACACCAAGGGGGGGGGGTGTTTTTAAGAAAGACCTTTTTTTTTTCCCAAAAAAAATTCCCTCTCTAAAAAAAAACCCCCACCCCCCCCAAAACCCCCCCCCACCCCGGTTTTGCGGAGGGTAAAAAAAAAAAAAAAAAAGAAAAAAAAAGGGGTTTTTATTTGGGGGGTTTCGTTTTTTTTTTGGACGGGAGTTTTTTTTTTTTTTTACCCGGCTTGCTTAAAAAAAAAAAAAACAAAAAAACCCAAGGGGGCGGGGCAAGGGGGACTTTTCAAAAAGGGTTTTTTTTTAAAATTTCCTTAACTTTTTTTTTTTTTTGTTTTTTTCGGTTCGTTTTTTTTTTTTTTATTCTTGTGGTTTTTGTTTTTTGGGGGGGCCGTGGCCCCCTTTCAAAAAAGGGGGGGGGATGGTTAACAAAATTTCGTTTTTTACGTTTTTTTTGGGAAAAGGGGAAAAAAAAACACAAAGGGCGGGAAACTGTGATTAACTGGGAAAAAAACCCCCCGGTTTAGGGGGGGCTTTAAAATTTTTTTAGTTTCTTTGATACAAATTTTCCAAAAAACAAAACGGGGGGGGGGGGAAAAAAAAAAAAACAAGGGGTAAAAACAAAAAGAAAAAAAAAAACCAAAAAACAAAAAAAAAAAAAACAAAAAATTTTTTTCGGGGGGGGGAAATTGGGGAAAAAAAACCCAAATTTTTAATCCCGGAAAACAAAACAAACACAGTTTAAGTCGAAAGGGGCGGGTTCGTTTTTTTAAAATTTTTTCTAAAACCACGGGATTTTTTTTTTTTTTTTTCCCCCCCCCCCCGGGTCAAACATTGAACAAACACAAAAAACCAGAAAAAACGGGGGGGAACCGGGGGAAAAATTTTTAAAAATTTTTAAATTTTTTCCCCCCCCCCCCCCCCGGGCGTTCCCCCCCCAAAGGACAACGGGGGGGGGGAAAAAAAAAAAAAAAAAATTTAAAAAAAAAAAAAAAAAAATAACACAAAAAAAAAAAAATCCAACTGCTGAAAAAAAAAAAAAAAATTTTCGGGGCTTTTAAAAGAAAAAAAAAAAAAAATTTAACTGGGGGACGGGGGGGGGGCCCCTTTTTGGTAAATCGGGGAAAAAACAAAAAAAAAAAAAAAAAATTGGCTTTTTTTTTTTTTTTTTTTTTTTAAAAAAAAAACCAAACTTACCCGCCCGCCTCCAAAGCAAATTTTACCTTGCCTTAAAAAAAAAAAAACAAAAAACAAAAAAAAAACAAAAAAAAAAAAAAAAACGCCACCCCCAACGGAACGTCCCCCACGGGGGGGTGGTTTTTTGTGGGGGACAAAAAAAAAAATTTTGGTTTTTTTTACCGGGGTTTTTAAAAAAAAAAACACTTTAAAAAAAAACCACGGTTGGGGGGACGAAACCCACAACAAAAAAAAAAAAAAAAAAAAAAACAAAAAAAAAAAAACAAAAGGGGGGTTTTTTGGGTTTTTTGGAAACAAAAAAGGGTTTTTTGGGGGGGGGGGCGGGAAAAAAAAAAAGGCCAAAAAAGGGGCAAGTTTTGGGTGTGTTTTTTTTTTTACCAAATTTGTTTTTTTCGCGTGGGCGGGGGGGGGGCGCCCCAAAAAAAAATCTTTTCGGTTTTTGAAAAAAAAACCCCGCCCCAAGGGGGGTTTTAAACCCCCCCCCAAAACTTCTTACCCCCAAACAACTTTTGTGGGACCGTTTTTTTTTACATTTTTTTTTTGTTTTTTTTTTTGTTTTCCCACATTTTTGTTTTTTTTTTTTTAAACTGGGGGGTTTTGGGGGGGGCCCGGGGGGTAAACAAGGCCCCAGGTTTTAAAAAAAAAAAAAAGGGGGGGGGGCGGGCGGATTAATCCCCCAACTTCAAAACGGTTTTTCTTGCCCCCCCAAAAACCGGGTTAAAAAATTTGCCAAAAAAAAAAAAAAAGGGGGGGGAGGGGGGAATCTTTTCGGGGGAAAGGGGCCCAAAAAAACACAACACGGTAAAAAATTGCCCCCCCTAAAGGGGGGGTCCCAAAAAAAAAACAAAATGGGGGGGGGGCCAGTTTTTTGGATTTTTTTTTTACTTTTTTTGGGGGGGGAAAAACAAAGGGTGCGGAACAAAAAAAAAGGAAGGGGGTTTTTGGGGGTGTTAGGGGAAAAAAAAGGAAAAAACCCCATTAAAAAAAACATTTTTAGGCCTAAAAAAAAAGGGGGGGGGGGGGAAAAAAACAAACAAACCCGGGGTCCAAAAAAAAACAAAAAAAAACAAAGGGGCGGTGGGGGGGGGAATTTTTGGGGTTGTTGTTAAAAAAAGGGTTTTGGGGCTTTAAAAAAATTTTGAACCCCAAAAAAAAACAAAAAAACAAAAAACTCAATACAGGAAATTTTTTTCCTTTTTTAACTTAGCTTTTTCCAGGGTTTTTTTTAAAAAAAACTTCAAAAAGGGCTTGGGGAAAAAAAAAAACCACAAAAAAACAAAAACAAAGTTTTTCCGAACAAAAAGTTTTTTGCGGGGTTTTTTTTCCCCCAAAAAAAAAACAAAATCCAGGTTGTGGGAAAAAAAACCCCCAAAAAAAACCAAAAACAAAAAAAAAAAAAAAAACAACGTGGGGGGTGGGAACAAGGGGGGTTGTTAAAAAAAACAAAAAACCAACCCCAAAGGGGGGAAAAAAAGGGTTTTTTCCCCAAAAATTTGGAGGGTGGGGGGGGGGGGGGGGCCTACAAAAAGGGAAACAAAAAAAACTTTCTTTAAAAACAAAAAAAGCGGTTTTTGGTTCTTTTTTGCTTGGCGTTTTTTAAAACAAAAATTTTTCTTGCCCGGGGACCTGGAAAAAAAAAAAAAAAGGGGGGGCCTTTTTTACACCTCCCTTTTAACTTAAAAAAAAAAACAAGCAAAAAAAAGGGTTTTTTACCCCCCAAAAAAAAAAAAAAAAAAGGGGGGGGGTTTTTAATTTTCCGTTTTTCAAAATTGGGCCAAAAAAGGGTTGTTTTTGTTGCAGGAAAAAAAAAAAAACATCGGGGGGGGGACGGGGGGATACACAAAAAAAAATACACGGGGTTTTGAAAAAAAAAAAAAAGGAAGTTTTTAAATATTTTTTTGGGGTTTAGGACAAAAAAAAATTTGGGGGGTTTTTTTTTTAACGTTAACAAAAAAAAAAAAAAAAAAAAAAAACAGGGGGTTTTTTTTTGTTAAAGGGGGGGAAAAAAATTTTCATTCCGGGGGCAAAAGCAAAGACAAGGTTGGTGGGGGGGATTATTTACTTTAAAAACAAAAAACAAAAAACCTTAAAATTTTTTACCCAGGTTCTTTTTTTTTCAATTAACGTGGAATTATGTTTTTTCCCCATTTAAAAAAAACACAAAACAACTTTTAACTTGGGGGGGGGGATGCTAAAAAAAAAAAAAAAACCCAAAAAAAAAAAAAAAAAAAAAAAAAGGGAAACAAAAAAACAAAAAAAAAAAACAAGGGGGGGGGCCAATTCAAAAAAAAAACAAAGGGGGGGCCCCCCCGTTTTTACAAAAAAAAAACAAAAACAAAAAAACGGGGAGGGGTTGTTTTTCACAAAAGCCCCTTTTTACTGGGAGCTTAAAAAACAAAAAAAACAAACAACAAAAAAAAACAAAAAACAAAAAACCAAAGGTAAAATTTTTGAGCCCTTTTGGGTTTTTAAAATTTTTTAACCTTAAAAAAAAATAAGGGGGCAGGGGGGGGGGTTTTCCTCTTCCTTGGGGGAAAAAAAATAAAAAACTTGGGGAAAAAAAAAGGAAAAAAAAAAAAGGGCCTTTCCTTAAAAAAAAAATTTTTTTTTTAAAAAAGGGGGCCCAAAAGTAGGCCTTTTTTTCCAAATTTTTTCACAAAAACAGGAAAAAAAACACAAAAAAAAAAAAAACAAAACAAAAAAAACCTTTTTTTTTCGTGTTTTTGCCCTTTTACTTTGATTGTTGGGGCCCACAAGCATTTTTTAAAAAAAAAAAAACAGGTTAACAAAAAACACAAAACCCCGGCGGATGGCAAACACTCTAACCTGGAGGGGGTCCTTTTAACCAAAAAAAAAAGAGGGGAAACAAAAACCGGGTTTAATTTATCGGTTTAAGTTAAATTTTTTCACACAAAGCTGGGTTTTTTTTTTTTTTAAAAAAAAAAAAAACAGGTTATTGGGAAAAAGGGGGGG
>CP058667.1:2345000-2347500 GCA_020544305.1 Staphylococcus taiwanensis | reverse complement strand
AAACAAAAAAAAACAAAAAAAAAAAAAAAAAAGAAAAAACAAAAAAAACCAAATTTTTTTTTTTTTAAAAAAACTAAAACTTCCCCAACCTCAAAAAAAAAACAAAAAAAACAAAAAAAAAAAAAACAAACAAAACCGTGGGGGTGGGGTTTTTTGTTACTCGGTTTGTTTAGCGTTTTTACTGTATGGGGGGGGGGGCGGGGACCCCAACCTTTACAAAAAAACTCCAAAAAGGGGGCCCCGTTTTTAAACCGGGTAAAAAAAAAAAAACAAATTATTTTTGGCCCCCCCCCCCCCCCCCCCCCCCCCCCCAAAACGGTGTTTTTGCGGGTTTTAAAACTTTTTCAAAATTTTTTTAAAAAACAAAAAACAAAAAAAAACCCCCCAAAAACTTTTTGGACAAAAAAAACATACCAAAAAAACGGGCAAAACAATGTTTTTTATAATTTTCCCCCCCCCCCTTTTGGTATTTTTTTTTTTTTCCCCCGGGGGGGCCCCCCCCCAATAAAAAACCTTAAAACAACAAGGGGAAAACCAAAACACAACAAAAAAAAAACAACCAAACAAAAACCCGCCCCCCCCCAAAAAAAAAGAAAACCCCAGGTATTTTTGTTTCGTTTTTTTTTTTTTTTTAACCTTTTTGTTTTTATAACGGTGGGGGGGGGGTGGGGGGGGGGGGGGGCGGGGGGGGGGGGGGACGGTTTTGTTTTAAAAAAAAAGGGGGGGTGGGGGGGGGGGGGGGGGGGGGAAACATTAAACCTGGGTTTGTTGCGTTGTTTTTTTTTTACCAAAAATAATTTTCCGGGGTACCCGGGTGGGTTTTTTGCCGCTTGGATTTACTTTTGTTTTTCAAGGTGATTTGGTTGGAATTGGGCCGTTAAAGGGGGACCAAAAAAGGGGGGGGGGGTTCGGTTTTTTTTTTTTTTTCCCAAACTTTTATTTTTTTTTTTTTTTGTTTTTTTTAAACGGGGAACAAAAAAAAACTTTAAAAAAAAAAAAAAAAAAACAAAAAAAAAAAAAAAAAAACACAAAAAAAAAAAACAACCCTTAAAAAAAACAAAAAAAAAAAAAAAAAAAAAAAAAATTACATTTTTAAAAAAAAAGGGGGGGGAAATTGTTTTGTGAAAAAAAAAAAAAAAAAAAAAAAAAAAACAAAAAAAAATTTTTACACAAAAAAAGAAAAAAAAAAAAAATTCCCAAAATTTTTTTAAATTTAAATTATTTTTTTTTGTTTTACACTATTTTTTTGAATGTTTAGGGGGGGGGACAAAAAAGGGGGGGGAAAGGGAAAAAAATTTTTTTTAAAACAATTATGGGGTTGGGGGGGGGGGGGGCCCCCCCTTTTTTTTTTTCGGCGTTTTTTAAAAAAAAGGGGTTTTTTTGAAATTTTTTTCCCAAGGTTACCCCCTAAAAAAAAAAAAAAAAGGAGGGGGGGGGGGGGGGGGGGGGGGGGGGGGGGGGGGGGGGGGGGGGAACGTATTTTTTAACCCAAGAATTCCCCCCAATTTTTTTTTTTCCCCTGTAAAAAAAAACCTTCTCAAAAAGGGTTTAGTTACCCAAAACAAAAAAAAAAAAAAACAAACAAAACAAAAATTTAAAATTAAAAAAACACACCAAAAAAAAAAAAACAAAAAAAAACAAAACCCACCAAAAAAAAAAACAAAAAAAATTAAAATTGGGGTTGGGGACGGTAAAAAAAAAAAACAAAAAAAAAAACAAAAACCCGCCGGAAAAAAAAACAAAACTTGTGTGTGTGCCAAAACAAAAAAAAAAAGGAGGGGGGAAAAATTTTTTTCCTTTTTATTTTTTTTTTCCCCAGGGGGGAAATTTTTTTTTCGAAAAACTTTTAGTTTTGAAAAAAACAACAAAACACGTAGTCGGGGGGGCCCGGCCCCGGGGGGGTGTTGTTTTTTTTTTGCGTGCGGGGGGGGAATTCCTTCTTTTCCCCATTTTCCATTTTTTTTTTTTACCTTCCCCCCTTTTTCCCTTTTTTTCCCCCCCGTTGGTTTTTTTGGGTTTTTTTCTTTGGGTTTTTTGGAAGGGGGAAAAAGGGGGGGGGGAGAAAATTCCCACCGAGGGGCCCCCCCCAAACCCCCCAAAACAAAAAAAAAACCCAGGGGTGCGGGGCGGAGGGGGGGGGTGGGGGGGGGGGGGGGGGGGGGGGGGGACACCAAAAAACTAAAAAAAAAACGTTTTGTTTTTTCAACCTAAAAAAAAGGTGGTTTTTTTTTTTCCCGGGGAACATTTTTGTCCCCGGAAAAAAATAAAAAAATTTAAAAAAAAGGGGGGGGGGGGGGGGGGGGGGGGGAAAAAAATTTCTCCGTTTTTTGTTTTTTTTGCCCACAAGTTTTCCCCCCCGCCCGTTTTTTGTTTTAAACCCGTCTAAAAAAAAAAAAAAAAAAAACATTAAAAAAAAAACATTTTTTGTTTTGGGGGTTTTTTTAAATTTTTTAAAACTTTTTTTGGGTTAAAAACAAAAAAAAAAAAAAAAAACTAAAAA